>JACRDZ010000003.1 GCA_016212735.1 Candidatus Firestoneibacteriota bacterium
TAACGTTCCTCATTTTCCGAATGTTTATTATCCGGGAATGTGAATAAAAAAGGATCATTAAAAAATAATTATTGAAAATTTATTATTATTATATTATTGTAATAAAGTATGACGAAAGAAAAATCAATAAAAATATACAGTATTATAGGTTTTATAGTTGCAATTTCTATATTATTAATAGTTTTATTCGCAATTTACTACAAACCTGCTTTTAATATAGAGGATATATTAAAAGCTTATAATAAAAATCCAAAACAAAGTGGATTAACAGTAATTTATCCGCAAAATAACACTATTTTTCCTCCTGAAATTGTATCTCCTGTTTTTCAATGGAAAGACAACAATCCCGAATCTAATATATGGTTAGTCATGATTGAATTTTGTGACAGTAAAGAATCAATGAGATTTCTGGTTGAAAGAGCGGCATGGGAACCTATGGATAAAGATTGGGACATAATAAAATTACGGTCAAAAGAGAAAGAAGCAAAATTTACTATTTTAGGTGTAAACAGGGAAAATCCAGAAAAGATTCTGTCGTCAGGAAGTGTTACGATTATTACATCAAAAGATGAGGTTTTAGACCCTATTTTCTACAGAGAAGTAATATTGCCTTTTAGTGATGCTGTAAAAGATCCTTCGCGCATACAATGGCGGTTCGGGAATATATCTTCAAAACAAAAACCTCCAATTGTTCTGGATAATTTGCCGGTATGCGGTAATTGTCACTCTTTTTCAAAAGATGGCAGTATTTTGGGAATGGATATAGATTATGCAAATGATAAAGGTTCATATGTTATTACAGATGTTTCAGAAGATATAGTGCTCTCAAAAGACAAAATAATAACATGGAATGATTACAAGAAAGAAGATAAAAATATAACTTTTGGATTACTTTCACAAGTTTCTCCTGATGGCAAATATGTAGTGAGTACAGTAAAGGACAGGTCAGTATTTGTTGCAAAACCTGAAATTGCATTTTCTCAGCTCTTTTTTCCGATCAAAGGGATTCTGGTCGTATATTCAAGAGAGACGAAGAGTTTTAAAGCATTACAAGGAGCTTCTGATCCTGAATTTGTGCAAAGCAATCCTGCTTTTAGTCCGGATGGGAAATATATTATTTTTGCCAGGAGCAAATCTTATAAATTAAAAAAAATTAAAAACGATAAAAATGCACTTTTAACTGCAGAAGAATGTGAAGAGTTTTTAAAAGAAGGGAAGCAGTTCTTGTATGATTTATATAGAATTCCATTTAATGAAGGAAAAGGTGGAAAAGCTGAACCATTAAAAGGAGCATCTTTTAATGGTATGAGTAATTATTTTCCAAAATATTCACCTGATGGGAAATGGGTTATATTTTGTAAAGCAAAAAGTTATATGCTGCTGCAGCCTGATAGTGAACTTTATATTATACCATCAGAAGGCGGAGAGCCAAGGAAGATGAAATGCAATACTAATAGAATGAATTCATGGCATAGCTGGTCATCAAATAGTAAATGGCTGGTTTTTTCATCTAAAACAAATACTCCATATACACAGCTTTTTCTAACACATATAGATGAACATGGGAACGATAGTCCTCCTGTTCTGCTTCATAAATTTACAGGAGCAGACAGAGCAGCAAATATCCCGGAATTTGTTAATATAAAATCGGATGCAATAAAAAGAATTAAAGGTCAATTTATTGATGATCATTCTTATTGGAGAGCTGGAGAAGAATATGTAAGATCACATGAGTATGATAGCGCAGTAAGTGCGTTTAAGAAAGCTCTGGAGTTGAACCCTAAAAATGAACAGGTACATACTTCTCTGGGTTTTGTTCTTGCAAATAAAGGTAAACTCGATGAAGCATTTAGTCATTTATATGAAGCGATTAAAATAAATCCAAACTTTTCAGAAGCACACAACAATCTTGGATTGATTTTAAAAACTCAGGGCAAACTTGATGAAGCTATTTATCATTTTAACGAAATACTTAGAATAACCCCGGACTCAATCCCGGCACATAACAATCTTGGATTGATTTTACAAATGCAGGAAAATTTTGATGAAGCAGTCCATCATTTTAAAGAGGCGATTAAAATAAATCCAGATGTTAATGAAGCAAATTATAACCTGGCATTAATTTTACAGAAACAGGGTAAACTTAATGAAGCAGTTTTTCATTTTAAAGAGTCCCTTAGAATAAAATCAAATGTTGCAGAAGTGCATTATAATTTAGCATTAACTTTAGAAAAACAGGGGAAACTTGATGAAGCACTTTCTCATTTTAAGGAGATAACCAGAATAGACCCAAACGTTGCAGAAGTATATAACAATATAGGGCTGATTTTAAAAAATAAAGGGAATCTTGATGAAGCAATATCTTATTTTAATGAAGCGCTTAAAATAAATCCTGATTATTATGAAGTACACAACAACATGGGTATTGTTCTACAAAGTCAGGAGAAGCTCCCTGAAGCTATGGTTCATTTTAAAGAGATGCTTAGAATAAATCCAAACTCTATACCTGCACACAATAATATTGGAATGACATTACAAAGGCAGGGGAAGCTTTCTGAAGCTATATTTCATTTTAAAGAGATGCTTAGAATAAATCCAAATGTTGCAGAAGCGCATTATAATCTGGCAGCAATATTAGAGAGTCAGGGGAAAAGGGATGAAGCTATTTATCATTTTAATGAGGGATTAAAAATAAATCCTGATCTGGAGCAAGCTCAAAATTTTAGATTTGGAAGACATTAATTAGTACTGCAACTTTGAATTTTATATCTTGACAAACAAAACAAAATCTGATAAAAGACACATTCTAACTTAATATAAAAATTAAGAAATGGAGGTGGAGATTATTCCAACATATAGTTATGAATGTCAGGACTGTAAAAATATATTTGATGAATTTCAGAAAATGACTGACCCTCCTCTTACAACATGTCCTAAATGTAATGGGAAACTAAAAAGACTAATCAGCAGCGGAAGCGGGATTATATTTAAAGGTAGTGGATTTTATACGACTGATTACCGTAATGCAGATTATAAAAAGAAAGCTAAAGAAGAAAGCAATGCCTGTATAGGAAATGGAAAAAAGGAATGCAGCAGTTGTCCATCAAAGAAGTAATTCATAAATTAAGTTTGTATTCTCATCGTCCTTTTGCCAGATGATGTATCTGTGTCTCTTTTCTAGCTACAATTATTTTCCAATACCCTCTATTTTTTGTCATTCCTGGCTATAATTTTCTTGCAATATCTAAATATTTTTGTTAATCTATGGAATCTAAATAAAATAAATTATTGCTTCTTGGAGATTTTTTATGATAAAAGACTTTCTTACAATAGCTGATATTACAGAAGAAGAAGTCTTTAAAATATTTCATGATGCAGATTTAATTAATGAACAATTAATGCATGGGATAAAAGTACTTCCTTTACAAGGCAAATCCCTTGGTATGATTTTCAAAAAATCATCAACCCGCACTCGTGTTTCATTTGAAGTTGCAATGAATCAATTGGGCGGGCATGCTTTATTTCTCGATTCTTCTTCAGTACAAATGTCAAGAGGTGAAACAATTGAAGATACGGCACGTGTTCTTTCCAGATATCTTAATATAATAATGATTCGCACTTTTGAGCATAAAGAGGTGGAAGAACTGGCAAATTTTGCCACAATTCCAGTAATTAACGGACTTACAGATCTTCATCATCCATGCCAAATTTTATCAGATTTTTATTTGATTAATAAATTAAAAGGTAAATTAAAAGGAATAAAATTGAGTTATATTGGAGATGGGAATAACATTGCTCATTCATTAATTGAAGGTGCCGCACTTCTTGGAATAAATCTTAAAATTGCTGTACCCTGCGGATATGAACCTGATAAAAATATTTTAAGTAAAGCATTGAGTTATGCAAAAGTGCCAATTTCAATTTCAAACAATCCGGAAGAAGCAGCATCTGGTGCAGATATACTTTATACTGATGTGTGGACCAGCATGGGACAGGAAGATGAAAGGCAAAAACGTATAAAAGATTTTGCCGGATTTCAGATTAATAAAAGTATTCTTAAAAAAGCTAAACCTGATGCTATTGTTATGCATTGTCTGCCTGCGCACAGGGGAGAAGAAATTACAGATGACGTAATGAACAGTTCTCAATCAGTTATTTTTGATCAGGCAGAATCACGTTTGCATGTTCAAAGATCTTTACTTGTAAATATGCTGAACTTAGGTTTTAAGTAGGAGGGGATTTATTTGTATAATTGTAAAAAAGTAGTTTTAGCTTATTCAGGCGGATTGGATACTTCAGTTATTATTAAATGGTTGAAAGATAAGTATGATATGGAAGTGATTGCCTTTTCTGCTCTTTTAGGGCAGGGCGGTGAAGAACTTGAAGAATTAAAAGAAAAAGCATTAAAGACAGGTGCAAGTAAAGTTTATTTAAAGGATTTACGCGAAGAGTTTGTTAATGATTTTATATTTCCTGCATTATGTGCAAATGCATTATATGAAAATAAATATCCGCTGGCAACTGCTCTTGCTCGTCCATTGATTGCCAAGCATCTGGTTGAAGTTGCTATTCGAGAAAAAGCAGATGCAATTGCTCATGGAAGTACTGGAAAAGGCAACGATCAGGTGAGATTTGATGTTACTGTTATGGCTCTTGCTCCACATCTTAAAATAGTTACACCTTTAAGAGACGGGGAATGGGAATTTAAATCAAGAGAAGAAGAAATCGATTATGCACGTAAACATAATATACCTGTTAAAGCAAGCAAAAAGAAACCATACAGCCTGGATCGCAACTTATGGGGTATAAGTATAGAATGCGGTGTTCTTGAAGATCCATGGACATCTCCGCCGGAAGATGCGTATCAGATAACATGCTCTCCTAAAAAAGCTCCTAATGTATCGGAAACAATAGAAATAGATTTTGAAAAAGGAATACCTGTAAGTTTAAACGGCAAAAAAATACCTTCAGTTGAACTTATTGAGAAGCTGAATGTAATTGGCGGAAAGAACGGTGTTGGACGTGTGGACATAGTTGAAAACAGACTGATTGGAATAAAATCAAGAGAAATATATGAAGCTCCAGCAGCATCTATTCTTCTTGCTGCTCATCGGGCTCTGGAAGAACTTTGCCTTGACCGTGAAACATATCACTTTAAAGAAACTCTGGTAACTAAATATTCTGAGTTAATTTATTACGGGTTATGGTATTCTCCATTACGTGAAGCATTAGACAGTTTTATCAAAAGTACACAGAAATATGTTTCAGGTACTGTACGGCTTTCTTTATATAAAGGAAGTTGTACTGTAACAGGAAGGAAATCACCAACTTCTTTATATCACCGCAATCTTGCAACTTATGACAAAGAAGATATATTTGACCATACAAAAGCTCGCGGTTTTGTTGAACTCTGGGGACTTCCTCTGAAAATACATGGAATGCTGAGAGGGAAGAAAAAGTAAAATTTGTTTTTTTGGAGGTTATTTAAATGGAGTCAAAACTCTGGGGCGGTTGTTTTAATGATGATCTTGATCTTCTTGTAGAGAAGTTCACTGAGTCAATCTCTTTTGACAACCGACTGGCAGAATATGATATTCTGGGCAGCATTGCTCATGCAACAATGCTTGGAAAATGTAAAATAATTTCTATTAAAGATGCAGATAAGATAGTTTCGGGGCTTAATGAAATACTCAAAGATTACAAACTTGGAAAACTACAGTTTACAACAACTCTTGAAGATATTCATACAAATATTGAGCATCTACTTGTACAAAGAATAGGTGAAATAGGTAAAAAACTGCATGCTGCGCGCAGTAGAAATGATCAGGTAGCGCTGGATATCCGCCTTTTTCTAAGAAGCGAAATAAACATTATTATTTTTCTTTTAAAAAAATTCCAGAAAGTAATTCTGGATTGTGCTTTTAAATGGCAGGACATTATTATGCCTGGATATACTCATTTGCAGAGAGCTCAGCCAATACTTCTGTCTCATCATTTATTAGCGTATTATTATATGTTAGAGCGTGATAAATCCAGGATGGAGGATAATCTTAAACGAGTAAATATTCTTCCTCTTGGTTCAGCCGCTCTTTCTGGTACAACATATAAAATCAACAGAAAACTTGTTGCCGAACTATTAAATTTTAAAACAATATCAGATAATAGTATAGATTCTGTTTCAGATCGTGATTTTGCAATAGAATTCGCTTTTAATGCGTCTACTATTATGATGCATTTGAGCAGGTTAAGCGAAGAATTGATATTATGGTCAACTCTGGAATTCGGTTTTATAAATATTTCTGATGCATTTACAACAGGCTCAAGCATTATGCCTCAGAAAAAAAATCCTGATGTACCTGAACTTGTACGCGGAAAAACAGGCAGAGTTTATGGAAATTTAATCAATCTTCTAACCATGCAGAAAGGTCTTCCCCTAGCTTATAATAAAGATATGCAGGAAGATAAAGAACCTGTTTTTGACATTGTTGATACAGTTAAAAATTCTCTTGATATTTATATCAAGATGCTTCCATCAATAAGTATTAACAAAGAAAAAATGCTTGCTGCATGTCAGGAAGGATTTCTTAATGCTACTGACGCAGCTGATTATCTCGTGCAAAAAGGACTTAGTTTTCGTGAAGCACATAATATTACAGGTCGTTTAGTGCGGTTTTGCATTGAAAAAAAATATACTCTTGAGACCCTGCCTCTTGATATATACATCAAATTTTCACAGCTTTTCAAAAATGATATTTATAAAGCTGTTTCCATAAAAAACTGTGTAAATATGCGCAATTCATATGGCGGTACTTCTCTAAGCAATGTAAAAAAAACTATAAATAGAGAGAAAAAGAAATTTAAATAAAAATAGAAAAAGAGGTATAAACAAAATGAGTATTCTTCTTGAAGTACAGCGCTGGTTAAAAGAAAAAATGGATGAAAATCTTTATCATCATTCTATAGCTAGTTCAGAATTAGCTGTTGAAATTGCCAGAAGATATAAGGCGGATGAAGAGAAAGCACAAATCGCAGCTTTAATTCATGATTGTGCAAAAATTTACTCTCCAAAAGAGCTTTTAGATTTTGCAAAAGCTTTTAATATTCAGCTTGATGATATTGAAAAAGAAAATCCGAGTCTTCTGCATGCACTTATTGGTGTAGACATATTTGAAAAAGCTTTTGGTACAGTGCACAGCAGTATAAAACGGGCAGTTAGACTGCATACTACTGGTGATGCGAATATGGAAATATTGGATAAAGTTATCTATGTGTCAGACTCTCTGGAGCCCAATCGTCATTATCCCGGATTGATCCAGATTCGTGAAATAGCAAGGCGGGACTTAGATTATTCACTATATATGATTCTTCAGCGTAAAATACAGCATAGTATGGAAAGCCGCAAACAAATACATCCTAGAGTTTTATCAACATGGAATTGGATAATCCCATTAATAAAAACAAAAAAATATTAGAGAGTAATATGCATATAAAACGTAAAAGGACACGCAGAGTTAAAGTTGGGGATGTATCTATAGGAAATTTTGCACCTATCTCTATTCAGTCTATGACCACTACAGACACACGAGATGTAAAAAAAACTCTGGAGCAAATTCATTATCTGGAAAAAGCAGGCTGCGAGCTTATAAGAGTTGCTGTCCCTGATGAAGACGCAGCAAAAAAACTTTCTTTTATAAAAAAAAGTATTAATATCCCCCTGATTGCAGATATTCATTTTCATGCACATTTGGCTCTTAGAGCTATTGATCAGGGTGTGGATAAAATAAGAATAAATCCAGGGAATATAGGAGACAAGAAAAAATTAAAGGAAATTATCAGAAGAGCTAAAATAGCTGGGATCCCAATCCGTATAGGTGTAAACAGCGGTTCATTAGAAAAAAATATTTTAAATAAATATGGAAAAGTTACAGCAAAAGCATTAGTTGAGAGTGCATGGAAGCATTTAAGATTTTTTGAGGATCAGGATTTTTTTGATATTGTTATTTCAATTAAATCATCAGATGTTCTTTTATGTATAGAAGCATATACTATGCTCAGTAAAAAATGCGATTATCCGCTGCATATTGGAGTAACAGAAGCAGGGACAGAATATCAGGGAATTATTAAATCTGCTATTGGAATCGGGACGCTCCTTTCTCAAGGGATTGGAGATACATTAAGGGTGTCTTTAACTGCAGATCCGGAAAAAGAAATAAAAGCAGCAAAAGAAATTTTAAAATTTCTGCATATAAAAGAAGAAGGAATAAATATTATTGCCTGTCCAACATGCGGAAGATGTGAAGTAGATATGTTTTCTATTGCTGAAAAAGTGGAATCTAAAATAAAAGACATAAAACATCCGCTCAATGTAGCTATTATGGGTTGTGTTGTTAATGGTCCGGGTGAAGCAAAAGAAGCTGATATAGGTATTGCATGCGGGAAAAAACAGGGTATAATATTTAAAAAAGGCGCACAGATAAAAAAAGTTGCAGAAAAAGATATTGTGAATGTATTATTGGATGAGATATATAAAATGGTTGATACTACAATTTAGTAGTATAAAACTAACTTGAATTTTAAAGGTGGGTATTTATGAATTTAACTTCTTCTGAAACGTGTCCTTATTGTAAGACAGAAATGAGTTCTCTAAGTATTGTTTGTGACAACTGTGATAGAGTAAAATTTCCTGCATCAGGAGATAATCTGACTCTTTTTAATGTGTTTATGATTATTTTTGGATATTTTTTTATTTATTTTATATTTGGAGTCTTATCAGGATTTTTATCAAATACTATCAATCACGGAGGGATTTTTTCTCCGTGGGATATGGGGATGATTTCTCTTGGAATAATATCAGGAAAATATTTTTTAAGAAAAAAATCTTATTACCCTTTTTTATGGATGCTTCTTGGCGGAATTACTGGAGGCGTAATTGCTGTAATTATCAATTCGTATTTTAAAGGATATTATTATTTAAATATAATTATAGATATTATTATAGGTGCTTCTTTTGGCGGAACATTTGGACTTGCGACAAAATACAGTAAAAATAATGAAATTAAAAAAGTCATATTTTTTACTCTTGCAGGTATAATTGGAGGAATTACTGCCAGTACAATAAATGGTATTTTGATTGATATTATTATTATAGAGGATTTAGCCTGGCATCTGAATATCTTCTCAAATATTATGCTCGGTATTCAAACAGGAATCATTTTTGCCCTATGCTTTTTTATAGCTTCTAAATTTGTTTATTATAAAGAATCATTTATTAATATAATATATGCAACATCTGGAGCATTAATATGTGGTGGTATATTAGGTGGAATTGTAGATGCTATTAATTTTAACCCCTTTTGGAGCGGGCTTTTTGAAGTTCAGGAAAATATATTTTTAAGTATTCGTATGGGATTTGCAAGAGATGGAATTATTTGCGGACTGGTTGCTTTTGGTATTGTATTTATGAATGCTTTAGTTTATAAAACAAATCGTATTCAAACTTATATTTTTACTGTTCTTGGAGGTATATTAGGCGGCGCTATTGCAGTAAACGTTATTTTATCCGCATCAGTTGATTTTATAAGTTATAGTGCAATAGAAAAAAGTTTTTATAATATAGCCAGTACTTATAATTTTAAAGGTATTTCATGGACAGCAGTTGGAGGTTTATTTGGCGGTGGAATATCTCTTGGTATAGTAACTGTCAGGGATATTTTTATGAAAAACAATTTATCAAATTTTAAAAAAATGATCCTTCAAGCTGCAGGAGGTTTTTCCGGTGGTATTTTTGCTGGAATTTTTATCGGTATTTTAATATCATTAGAAAGCCGAATTATAGTTAATACTAAATTGACATTAAGCATCATTTTCCTGTTATGTATTATTAGTGCAATGTATGGAGCGCTTATATCTTTAGGTATGAATTTAAGCCGGTTCAATCCTATTGCAATAACCCCTATGGGTATAACTAATATTTTAGACAATACTGGTAATAATTAAAATTCGAAATTCGAAGCATGAAATCCGAAACAAATTCGAATTTTTTAATATTTAAATGACCTAAACTTTTAATTGTTTAAGTTTTGAACATTTGAATTTGGAATTTGTTTCGAATTTCGACATTCGTGCTTCGGATTTAATAATTTTCCCCTATTTTGTAGGTTAAAAATCAGTCAAGATGACAATATTATTCATCATATCGGGTTGTAATCAGGACTTTTTTTAGAACATCCAGTTCATCAAGAACTTTCCCGCTTCCCAGAGCAACACAGAGCATAGCATCATCAGCAACATTTACAGGGAGACCTGTTTGTTCTCGCAGCAGTATATCGAGTCCGTGCAAAAGCGATGTCCCCCCAGCCATAAAAATTCCTCTATCAACTATATCTGATGCCAGTTCAGGAGGAGTTCGTTCCAGAGTAGTTTTAACTGCTTCAACAATAGCTGAAATCGGCTCACTTAAAGCATCTCTTATTTCTTCTGATGTTACAATTATTGTTTTTGGAATACCTGCCACAAGGTCTCTTCCTTTTATTTCCATACTTTTTTTTGACTGCCCTTTTAACTCAGGATATGCAGAACCGATATTTATTTTTATTTCTTCCGCAGTACGTTCACCAATAAGTAAATTATATGTACGTTTGACAAATTGTACTATAGCAGAATCCATTTCATCTCCACCGACTCGAACAGAGCGGCTGTAAACTATTCCTCCAAGAGAAATAACTGCAACTTCTGTCGTACCTCCGCCAATATCAACTATCATATTTCCTGCAGGTTCATTTATAGGCAAACCTGCTCCTATTGCTGCCGCCATTGGTTCTTCAATTAAATAAATTTCTCTTGCACCAGCATGAAGTGCGGAATCTCTTACAGCTCTTTTTTCTACTTCTGTAATTCCTGAAGGTACTGCAATAATAATTCTAGGACGTACGAGTTTATTTCTATTATGAACTTTTGTAATGAAATATCTCAGCATCATCTCTGTGACTTCAAAATTAGCAATAACACCATCTTTCATCGGACGAATTGCTACAATATTCCCCGGTGTTCTGCCAAGCATTCGTTTTGCTTCACTTCCAACAGCTAATATATTATTTGTTTCTTTCTGTATTGCAACAACTGAAGGTTCTCTTAAAACAATACCCTGACCGTGAGCATAAACCAGCGTAGTTGCTGTACCTAAATCAATAGCAATATCATTTGAAAATAATCCCAATAAAGAATCAAAAAGCATAATATAACTCCTTTAAATATTTACATATATTTATCCATTTCAGTTTTTAGTTCATTAAATGATTTTATTGGATCATTTGAACCAAAGACTGATGCTCCTGCAACTAAGATATCTGCCCCTGCAACTACTGCATTCCCAATATTTTTAACGTCTATTCCGCCATCAACTTCTATTTTAGTATCTAATTTTCTTTTATTAATCATTGACTTTAGTGCACGAATTTTATCTATAGAATTAGGAATAAATTTTTGCCCTCCAAATCCAGGATTTACACTCATAATTAAAACCATGTCTAATTCCGGAAGAATATAATCCATGACTTCTGGTGATGTTGCAGGATTAATAGCTACACCTGCTTTTATTTTTAATTCCTTTATCATATTAACAACACGATTAAGATGAATACAGGCTTCATAGTGAACTGTAATTATATCCGCACCTGCTTCTTTAAAAACCCGAATAAATTCATCTGGATTATCAAGCATTAAATGAATATCAAAAATGCATGATGTTTTTTCATGTAAAGCATTTACAACAATTGGCCCCATTGTAAGGTTAGGGACAAAATGTCCGTCCATAATATCAAAATGAAGATATTTTGCTCCAGCTGATTCTAGTTTTTTTATCTCTTCATGTAAACATGCAAAATTCGCAGAAAGTAATGATGGTGCTATTTCAGGCATATTTAAATCCTTCTTTAGAGCCTATCCGATAGGCTATTATAAATCTTTTTCTTCTATAAGCTCATCGTCAAGATATATCTTTGCAACACTATTATTTGAATTAACTCGAACTACTAATTGTATTTTATCTCCAGGGCTTACCTTGCCAGAGAATACTTCTTCAACTGCTGAATCATCTTTTTCATCTATTAATATTCTCACATCTTTCTTTAAAGCACCTACGGGTGGAATATAATATAATAATATATACCTTGTCAATTTGTTTTTCTCTTTATAGAGAGACGATCTGGTAATTTTAAATTTAACTTTTTCCCCCTGTTTTACAGGAGTACTGAATTCTGGTGTCTGTGAGATTATAGTCCCTTCCTGAAAATCCGGATTATATTCATACTTAACTTCACCTATTATTATACTAACTTCATTAAAACCCCTTTCAACTATAGAAAGTTTTTTTCCAATACAATCAGGCATTAAATAAGTCTTTTTAAGCGCTCCGAGGCTTACAAGAACATTCACTTTTGTTTCTCTATTTACTAACATGCCTGGCGGCGGACTCTGTGCTAACACTCTATTCTGTGGGATTTTATCCGACTCTACATAAGCTTCATCCCCTTTAATTAAACCCACCTGCTGTATAAATACTTTTGCCTGTCTAACAGGGAGTCCCATCAGATTGGGAATTTTAACTTTTTCCGTACCTTTGCTGATTACTACTTGAACATCTCTGTTTTTTCTAACATTTTGTTTCTGTTCTGGGTTCTGTGATACAATATATCCTTTAGGATACTTATTATTATAGACCTGCCCTTCTATTTTAAGCCCCAGTCCTTTTGGTGTAAGCACTTCAAGAGCACCAAGTGCATCCAGACCAATCACACTCGGAGTTTCTATTACCTCTACTCCTATTGAGAATATCCATAATACTATCCCTATAAGAAGTGAAGCAACTAAAAACATGGAGATGATCATACCAATAATATGCTCTCTGATTATATATCTCTTTAATATTTCTTTTATTTTATTTAAATATTCCATAAAAACCCTTAATCTTATTATTTCAGTTTCTAATCAATCTGGCAATAAAAAAACCATCCATAGTATGTTCTTTTGACGGAAGTATTTTTACAAATCCTTCTTTATTTATAAAACTATGTAATTGTGGAGAAAGAATATTTTTTAAATTATCTATTTTTACGTTCTTATGATTTTCTAAAAATTTATATATTATATTTTCATTTTCTTCCGGAATTATTGTACATGTACTATAAACAACTGTTCCACCTGATTTTAAACAATTGTAGCCTGTTTCAAGAATTTCGTACTGCAGTTCGGGAAATTTATTCAGGTCTTTTTGATCTTTATTCCATCTTGCATCCAGGCGTCTCCTTAAAACCCCTAATCCGCTGCAAGGTACATCTGCAAGAACTTTATCTGCTTTTTCTTTAAAATCTCCCGGGAATATTTTTCTTGCATCCCCTAAAAAAAGCTTAATATTTTTTATTCCAAAATTTGAACTGCTTTGTTCAACAGCTTTTAGCCGTGCAGGATAAATATCGCATCCAACAAGTACTCCTTTATTGTTCATTAGTGCAGCCAGATGAGTAATTTTCCCGCCCGGACCTGCACATAAATCAATTACAATATCTTCTTCCCCGGGATTTAGTGCTAACCCAACCAATGCAGAGCTTTCATCCTGAATTTGGAATAGACTTTTTGTATACTCATCCATTTCCCATAAAGAACTTTCTGATTTTAGTATAATATGAAATACTTCGGGAATAAAATTGCTTTCTTTAAATTCAAAACCTTTCTCTTTTAATATGTTTCTAATCTCATCTTTAGATATTTTTAAAGTATTAATTCTTACTGAAAGAGGAGGAGTTATATTATTCGCTTCACATATTTGCTCTGTTAAATTTTCTCCAAATTTTTCAAGGTATAATTTAATTAACCATTCAGGATGCGAAAATGAAAGACTGTAATATTTTATCGGATCAGCTTCTTTAGAAGGCAGCTTAATACTTTTATATTTACGTATTAAATCACGTAATACAGCATTTACAAATCCGCCCATACCTTTACCGCCATAATTTTTAGCCATATTTACAGCCTCATTTATAATTGCATAATCAGGTATCCTGTCCAGATATATAAACTGATAAGCTGCCATACGCAGTATATTTAAAAGGGTTACATCCTGTTTTTTTGTTTTACATACATTTTCAAGATACCAATCCAGTGTATTTTTATGGCAGACTACACCATATACAAGTTGTGTTATTAATCTTCTATTTTTACCTCTTAATTTATAATTTTCCAGATATTTATTTAATAAAATATTTATATAGCTTTTTTCTGTTTCAACTCTGTTTATAAGATATAATGCTATTTTACGTTCCTCGCTGACTTTCTCCAAAGTAAAAAACTCCTTATAACTTACGCATTCTTGCTTGTCTTTTTGCATTATCTCATATTGATATATTTAAATCAATAGACTGAAATGTATTATATAGATAAAAAAATTTATTTATAATTGCTTTTTATTAATACTTATTTTATTATTATACATATCTGGGAGAAAAAATGCTTACCGCACTTATTAATAAACATATTCATATTATATTAATACGCATTTTTTTTTTGTTTTATATTTCTTTTCTTTGTTTTTAATTATTTCTCTTTTGCCTGCCCTGCAAACCCAATGATTGTAGAGATTTCTCAACCTGATGGAACAAAATTTAAAACAATTCAAAAAGGTGATGAATGGAATAACTGGCATGAAACAGAAGATGGATTTACAATAATTGAAGACAAAACTACAGGCTGGTGGTATTATGCTATACCAGATACAACATCTGGCATACGTATAAGTTCATTCCCTGTTGGAAAAATAAAACCGGAACAAATAAAGATTATAAAAAGTTTAAAACCAATAAAAAAATATCTTCCTCAAACTCCCACAAAATTAAAAAAACTGAAAACAACTGATATAATTAAAACAACTTCATTTCCCTTTACTCAGAATCTTCTTGTTATTATGGCTGATTTTAATGATGTTCATGGGACATATACATCTGATAGTTTCAGAAATACTTTCTTTTCAAAAGACCTTAAATCTGTTGTTGACTATTATAATGAAATTTCTTATGGAAAGTTCAATATTGTACCTGCTTATGAGACATTTGGAGAAAATGATGGAATTGTTGGCTGGCTGAGGCTTGATATGAATCATCCTGATTGCGGATTCCCTGGAGCTAAACCTGAGTGTGTAGATGACCTTGTAACTGCTATTATTAAAAGTGCAGATCCCTATGTAGATTTTTCGATATTTGATAAAGATAATGATGACACAATAACACCTAAAGAACTCTCAATAATAATCGTAGCAGCAGGTCATGAAACTGCATATTCTGGTGGGAGTCCTGGAATATGGGCACACAGAGGGTATATCCCTTCAATAACTCTTGATGGAAAGTTATTAGGAGATTATGCGCTCATCGGTGAAAAACACTCTGATCATCAGGCAACAATAGGTGTAATGGTTCATGAACTTGGTCATTTAATGCTTGAGTTCCCTGACCTGTACGATACAGATAAAAACTCAAATTCAGAAGGAGCGGGATGCTTTGATCTTATGGCAATAGGTTCCTGGGGAAAATCTGCTAAAACTCGATATAATGGTGAAACTCCAGTGCATCCATCTGCATGGACAAAAATTTATGCTGGATTTATTACACCAGATATTTTTTATAATCAGACAAAAGTACCACTGCCTGATGTTTCCGAGAATCCAAATGCAATTAAAGTTCTTACACAAAATAGTTTTGAATATTTTCTTCTTGAAAATAGATATACAACAGGATATGACGCTGGTTTAGAGCGATGGTTTAAAACTTCACAGGAAACCGGCGGAGTCGCTATATGGCACATCGATGAAATGCTGTTAGAAGACGAATATTGTGTGTATTATAATAATTGTAATAATAATGAAAATCATAAACTTGTTGATCTTGAAGAAGCTGACGGTGTCCAAAATCTGGATATAAAAGATCAATATGGTAATTTACAGGATCTTTTTTATACTTTAAATAATTCAAAATTCAATGACTCTACAAATCCAGCGAGCAGATTATATGATAGCAGCCCCAGCAATATTTCAATTTCAAATATATCAAAACAGGGGAAATTAATGAGTTTAGATATAAATGTCCCTCATCAAAAATTAACTAATCTTATACTTAATTCTGGGTTTGAAAGCGGTCAAATATACTGGAATGAATACACTAGCAGCAATAGTAATATAATTACAGGAGATGCTGATTATCCATTTTCGCATAAAGGTAATTGGGTTTCATGGATGGGAAGATATAACTATGAAACAGATTATATTTATCAGGATGTAATAATTCCATCTGATGCTGCGAATGCATATCTAAAATTCTGGTATTTTATATCGACATTTTTCAAAACAACAGATATTGTGCATGATAAACTAAAAGTTGAAATATTAAATCCGTCTGATAATTCTTTGTTAAAAAATATTGTAACTTTGAGTGAAATAGATAAAACTGAATCGTGGATTGAAACAAAAAAATATAATTTACTAGATTTTGCAGGACAAGTTATAAGATTAAGATTCTATGTTACAAATGATAAAACTGAAGAAACGAGATTTTATATAGATGATATATCTCTTATGTTAGATAAAAAAGAATCTTACTTTTTTCCTGATATACAGGTTAGTAATACTTCAGTTGATTTCGATTCATTATATGCGGAGGATTCAACTGCTCAAACTATATCAATCACAAATATAGGCAACAAAGACCTATTCATAGACAAAATTTCTTTGACAGGAAATGATTCTGAGAGCTTTTTCATACAAAATGATTTTGCTTCAAATCAATTAATCCCTCCAGATGAAATAACTTCTTTTGACATTGCTTTTTTGCCTGCAATGGGAGGAATAAAAAAAGCAAATATAAATATATTGTCTAACGATCCGGATGCATCTCTATTAAATATTATGGTAACAGGAAAAGCAATCCCTCTAAAACCAAAAATATCTTTTAATAAAACTTACGTTAATTATGGGACTGTAGAAGTAGGGACAAAAGTAGATAGTACTATAATGATTGTAAACAATGGGCAATCAGACCTGCTTATAAAATCACTGAACATTAAAGGGACTGATCCAGATGAATTTAATTATGGCACTATTAGTAATGAAGTTATCCAACCTCTTGATTCATTAAATATAATAATATCTTTCTTACCTGTTTCTGCAAAAACAAAAAATGCAACGCTTATTATTAATTCAAATGACCCTGAAAGGCAAACTTCAACAATCATACTTACGGGAAACGGAGTAATAACTGATAATAAAAATAATTATACAGGAAATAAGAAAACCAAAAAAAGCGGCTGCTATATAAAAAAAATTACCTATGGACAATATATTAATTCGCATATAAAATCATTGAATGACTTTAAAGACAAATATCTTCTCTGTAATTCACATGGGAAATCATTTGTAAAATTTTATTATAAATATTCACCGTTTATATCAAACTTTATAAAACTAAAAAACCTCTCCGAATATAACAAATAATCCTGATTGATCTTCACTTATTCCATAATCAAATCTTAGTTTCATCAAATAATCAGGAGGCAGACCGAATCTTAATCCATAGCCGTATGTTTTTTTTGCAGATTTAAAATTACTGTCTGTTATATCTCCCAGTTCAGCAAAAAGTACAAAACTAATATTTTTTATAATTGCTAAACGATATTCACCTTGTGTCAAATAAAACTTCTTACCGCGAAAACGGTTGTTGTAATATCCTCTGAGTTTCGCACCTCCTCCCAAATCATATCTGTAAAGATAACATGGATCCCCGCCTGAATAACCACCTGAAAATCTTCCTGCAATTACGTTTTTCATAAAAATAGTCTTAAAATATCTTAAATCAATTTCCGTCTGCCAGAAATCTTTAATTTCTGTATCTGAACTAAATTGATCAGGCACAAATACTAAAGATAATTTCGAAAAATGCCCGTTTTTAGTGCTGAAAGCATTATCACGTAAATCATATGATGTGCTTAATCCCACACCAAAATCGGTTTCTTTTTGATAAATATCTTTAGAAATATTCCCTGAAAAAGAATCATCTTCTTTATTACGTAAATCAAAAAAAACTCCTGTATAAACGTTTTTATATAATTTATAATCAATCCCTAATACTACGTTAGACGTTGACGCATTTATTTCTACAACATCTTCAACTTTTGTATTATTTCCTTCTCCATAATAATTCCATGCAAAAGTTGATAAACTCGTTGATATTTTATAAATATATGGAGAGCTTCTCCATTTCTCATATGTTAATCCTATCGCATAATCAGATTTAGAAGTGCTCATTATTTCAGTTTCAAAATAAAATCCGGGTTGATTTTCTTTTTCTGTTGTAACAAAATATGCTCCTCCAAAAATAAATTTATCAGTTGGATTATAACCGAAAATTGGAGAAATAGATTTTATAAGATTATTTTTATTATTTGAAAGAACTAAGGATTCATTATTAATATTTTCTTCTGCAATAATAAAAGAAGGGACTAAAAATAATATAATATTTATTAATAATATTAAAGAATGGAAATATTTTTTTTGCATCATTTCCCCAATTAATAATATATTATCGTCAATAATATATTATTTTTATTTTTTTTAAACTTGACAAGTATAGTATTTTATATCTAATATTGCAAGTGCTTTCAAATATAGTATAAAGCTGAAATAAAATATGTTATTTAAGTGTATAACTAGTAGGAGGATTAATGTATGCATACCAAAAATTTCCGTTTCAAAAGTACTATTTTTTTAGTTTTATCTATGTTTTTTCTGCTCTCTTTCTTTATTCTGCCGAATATAGTTTTTGCAGATGCTTCTTTTGTTAATGGACCTAATATGAATATAGCACGCATGGGACATTTCAGCAGGACTTTACCTGACGGCCGTGTGATTTTATTCGGCGGACATGGAACTGGATTTGTATCGCTTAATACTGCTGAAGAATGGAATCCAAACACGAATACCTTCACTACATTATCAATGAATTACACACATGATGCAGGAGCAATTGCCAGACTCAATGATGGGCGTTATTTACTTGCAGGCGGATCTAAAAATCTAGGTGTAGAACCTGATGCAAATTATAATTATTCTGAAATTTATAATCCTTCAAATAACTCTTTTACTCCAACTTCAGGGAATATGACTTATCCAAGAACTGCCTGTAAAGCAGCTACATTAACAAGTGGTAAAGTGTTAATAGTTGGGGGATGGTGGTATGGTAATGTAACAAGTGCTGATTATGGAGAAATTTTTGATCCTGCTTACGGAACTTTCACAGCTACTAATCAAGTTATTACTCCCAGATCTCAACCTGTGGTTCTGCCCACAAACGATGGCAAAGCAGTGGTATTTGGAGGTGGAAATCTTTTTGGTAGTATGTCTTATGAACAGGTTGAATTATATGATCCTGCAGGAAACTCTTTCAGCGTTCTTCAAAATAATTTGATTCCCGGGGAATCTGGCTGGTTTATTTATGATCAGTATGTAACACAAAACAGACAGCTTGCTGATGGTAAATATTTACTTTCAGCATATAATTCTTCAAGTGAATATTTATTATTTACTTTTGATCCTGCTACAAAGCAATTTGCTAAATTCAATACCATCAATTCTTTTCCAAAGGGTACTATTGAAATGCTCTATTCTCCAATAGTAGATAATAATAATGGCAAAGCATATATGCTGGGTATTAATGCTACTCTAAACCCATATCAGATTCGATTATGGTACATTGACATAACTTCTGGTACGCTTACTAGTGATACAAATTATTATACATTACCTGCATCATATTACCCATTTATTTTAAGTCAGTCATTATTACAGGATGGTAGAATTTTTGCAACAGGCGGACATTCACAATCAGGGTATAATACTAATTTCAGTCCAATAAACAATACATTATTTATAACTCCTGCATCTATAACTCCTCCATCATTATTAAATAAAAACTTGATTGTAAATGGAGATGCTGAAGCTGGTTCAGGTTCAACTGATGGTTATGCAATTGTAAATATTCCAAACTGGACTGTAAACGGGAATTTAAATGTTGTAAAATATAATGTTGGTGTTTTCCCTGGTTCAAATAGTCCCGGGCCAGAATCACGCGGCGCTAATTTTTTTGCAGGTGGACCGGATAATCCTACTTCAAATGCATCACAATTAATTGATGTATCCTCAGAGAAAAATAATATTGACTCTAGTATCGCAACATTTAAACTTTCCGGATTTTTAGGCGGATGGGAAAGTCAGGGTGATAATGCAGTTGTTACAGCATATTTTAAAAATGAATCTAACGTAAATATTGGGACATTTGCAATTGGACCTGTTACTAATACAGATCGAAATAATATTACAGGATTATTGTATAAAGAAACGTCTGGTGGTGTTCCAGTTGGAACACGTAAGATAGAAATACAAATACAGACGGTACGTCAGGATGGTACTTATAATGATGGATATATTGATAATCTTTCACTTGTTTTAGCGCTGCTTAAAAAACATACAATAACATCAACTGCAACTACAGGAGGAACTATAAATCCTCTTGGTTCTATACAAATTTATAATGGAGGAGAACAGAAATTTGATATGACACCAAATACAGACTATTTTCTTGCTGATGTATTGGTTGATAATGTTTCTGTTGGACCTGTACCTTCTTATATATTTACCAATGTAACAGGTGATCATACAATACATGCTGTATTTGGTTATGGTGTTAATAATACAAATGGAGACTGGGCAGCGAAGAATGTAGTATTAAGTAATACTGTAGAAGCTGGATTAATGGTTAGAACAGGTGATATTGATAACCTTGGATTCGGCTGGCCGCAGGGATTCGATCCTTTTTCAGGTAATAGCACTCCTATTCACTCTTACCCATGGTCAGTTGATACAACTGATCCAGACGGGACAGACAGGATAATGGTTCCAACAAGTTATAATGGCAATCCGCCTAATGGACAGGATGGATATACATCATTAACTTCAAGACCAGGAAATAATGTACAAACTATTGTTTTAGATATGGGTTATGAACTCGCTCTTTATTATATTAATGAGGAAAAAGAAATAACTTCTGCAACTTTGCAGATGTTTGTAGATGATTTTCAAGCACAGTTATGGGGAGCTTCTTATGAGGTTTATATAAACGGGGAAAAAGCTCCTTTTCTTGAAAATATAATAAATTCTCTGGAACAGACTGGACCTGTTGGGAAACTAATCAGTGTAAATATCCCTCAAGAATTTATAGAAGTAATTGCAACAAGTACAATAACAATTAAAATTGATGATACTACAACAGGAGCAGGAGATGGTTTTGCAATTGATTTTGTTAAACTCCTTATTAATCCAAAAACATATACACAAACAGGAACAATAACAGGTGTGGTAACTGATATTAATAACCAATCTCCAATTGAAGGAGCTCTTGTATCTATATCTGGGGCAGGAGATACATATACTGATGCTGCAGGAACTTATACTTTAACAGGTGTACCTGCTGGTCAGGTTGTTATTACAGTATCAAAAGAAGGATATGAAGAAGCAACGTCTGTAATTGATTTAATTGAAGGACAAACGGAAACCGCTAATTTTGAACTTGACTATGTAAAATTTGAAATAATAACTATTGCAGGAACAGGCGGTAGTATAGACCCTTCCGGCCCTGTAGAAATGAAATATGGAGAGAATCAGACATTCAATATTATACCGGATAATGGGTATCATGTTTCAGATGTTCTTATTGATGGTATTTCAATAGGACCGGTTCTTGAATATACATTTACAAATGTAACTTCTAATCATACAATAGAAGCAACTTTTGAATCTGGTATAATGAATCATAAAATTTCAGCAACAGCAAGCCAGGGCGGCAGTATTAGTCCATCCGGAAATGTAACAGTACAACACGGCGCAAATCAGAAATTTGATATTACACCAAATAATGGACATCATATAACAGATGTTATTGTTGATGGTGTATCAAAAGGAGCAATTAACACATATACATTCTCATCTGTTACTTCTGATCATTCAATAGAAGCACGTTTTGCATCAGATTCTAACACTGGAGATACAGGAGACAAAAAAGACAAAAAAAGCGGTGGAATAAAAATATGCTTTATAACTAAAATATCTCAAAAATCTAATATAACACCATATACGAATAAACTAACTGATTTTAGAGATAAAGTTCTTATGTCAAACTCTATTGGAAAATTTATAACTAATTTCTACTATAAAATTTCACCGCAAATTACCGATTTTATAAAATAATTAAAGGGGTTGAGAGTCTAGACATTTCAAATAATTGAAAGCTCCTGTCAGTGATAAACATGGCAGGAGCTTTTTTCTTGATAAAATAGTACTTACTTTATAATATAATTCAGCAATATCTCTGCCAATGAAATTATTAATAAGTACAGTATCCCGAAATCTGCAGAATATTTTTAATTTATTTTCATGAGAAGATTCATACATAATACTTTTTATTAAACAAGCACCTTTTGATCCTTTTGAACTTGACGCTTTAGTTTTTAGGGTTGTAAAGCTCCATGTATAATTATCTGTCATTGGAATCCCTGACGAATTTTTTACTTCTTTAGATATAGTTGCTTTGTAAGTCATATTATATTCAAGCTTTGATGACGGAGCAAATACTGCAGTTTTCCCATTTAAGTTTACTACACCTGGAACAATATTATTTAAATTATTTTTTAAAGTAAATGTGGATGCGTTAATTGTAGACGTATCCATAGAATCAGAGAATAATACACTAATATTTGAACTTATATCTACACTTGCTGCATTATTTGAGGGAGTTGTCATAACAATTGAAGGAGGTAGTTTATTAGAAATTCCACTAGTTGTGAAACTAAAGATATAATCACCTGATATAGGATTATTTGCTAAATCTTTTATTCCTGTACTAATTATTACTGTATAAGTCGTGTTGCCTGTTAGATCTGATAATGGAGTAAATACTGCAACCGTTCCATTATAACTTACTGTGCCTGATAAATAATCATTTTCATTATATTTTAATATAAAAGTATTTGTATTAATTGTGGATGCATTAATCTGCTCTGAAAATACAACTGCTATTTTTGTGTTTACAGATATATCTGCCGCATTATCAGATGGATTGGTCAGAATTATTTCTGGAGCTTCTGTATCCGGTGTGTCCCCGGTTGTAAAATTCCATGTATAGTCACCTGTCATTGGATTCCCAGCCAGATCTTTTACACCTGTACTTAATGTTGCTGTATAATTCATGTTATACGCAAGATTTGATGATGGCGTAAACGATGCTGTAGCTCCTGTATATGTAACTGTGCCTGACACAGTATTATTTCCATTATCTTTTAATATAAAAGTGTTTGTGTCAATTGTAGATGCATTCATCAATTCTGAAAATGCCGCACTAATGCGTGTATTCACAGCCACACCAGTTGCGTTATTGGAAGGACTTGTCAAACTCACTGTTGGTGCTTCTGTATCCGTAGCTATTCCTGTTGTAAAGCTCCATATAAAGTCAGCAATCATTGGATTCCCTTCTGAATCCTTTACACCTGTTGTTAATGTTGCAGTATAAGTCATATTATATGAAAGATTTGATAATGGAGTAAATGAGGCTGTAGTTACATTATAGTTAACTGTTCCTGATACAAAATTATTTCCATTGTCTTTTAAAGTAAATGTACTTGTATTAATTGTAAATGCATTAAGTGCTTCTGAAAAGATTGCGATAATACTCGTATTTATGGGAACACCGTCTGTTTTGTCAGACGGGCTTGCTAAAATCACTACCGGTGGAATTGTATCTCCATATGTATATTTAAGATTCCCATTGTCAAAATCATAATAAGCTATATGTACTTTACCTGCTGAATCCACAACTATAGAAGTATATTCCCCAACTCTTCCAGCACTATCAATAGTTGCTGTAACCCATGCACCTGAAGCATTCGTAGCATATTTAAGATCTTTATTTGCTGCATCATAATAGCTTATATGTGCTTTATTAACTGAATCAAGAGATAAAGAACAATATTTACCTGCATCTGTTGAATTATCAACAGTTGTTATAACCCAGATACCAGAAGCATTTGTTGTATATTTCAAATCACCGTTTGATAAATCATAATAACATATATGAATCTTATCATTTGGATCCGTTGTTATGGAACTATACCAGCCCACATTACTAGAGCTGTCAACAGTTGTTATAGCCCAATTACCAGAAGAATTTGTAGCATACTTTAGATAAAAGTTACTCATATCATAATAACTTATATGTATTTTATTTTTTGAATCAACTGTTATAGAAGTATACATACCAACATCTCCCGCTCTATCAACTGTTGTTGTGGTCCACGTACCGGATGTATCAGTAGCGTATATAAGATCCCCATATGTTAAATCATAGTAACTTATATGAATTTTAAAATTTGTATCTACAGCAATGGAAGTATATCCTCCTATATTTCCTGCACTATAGATATTATATGTTTTCCATGTACCTGAAACATCAGTTGCATATTTAAGACTGTAGATATTTCTATTATAGTAACTTATATAAACTTTATTATTTGAATCTATTGCGATTGATGTTCCCATTCCCACATCTACATTGGTGTCAACAGTTTTAATAACCCAGGTTCCTGAAGCATTTGTGGCATATTTAAGATTTTTATTTGTATCGTCATAATAACTGATATGCATTTTATTAGCTGAATCTTTGACCATAGAAGCGTACATCCCGATATTCAACGCACTTTCAATTGTTGAAGTAAACCATGTAGTAGCATATGTTTTTTGCAAACATAAACTAAATAATAAAAACATTACTAATAGAAGGGAGTTAATAATTTTGGAGTTAAAAATTTTTTCAATATTGATTTTCATGGCAGTTTTCTCCTTTTTTTATACATATTGAAAAGGGATATATTTAGACAAATTTAATAAATATTTATAAAAAAAGCAAGAAAATTTTATCCATTTTAAAATACGGGAATTTTTATGTTACAATATTAATAAATAATATTTATTATTTTATTACTTTCAGTAAGTTAACTAATTTTGTTTTACTTATTTTTTTTAGGAATAATTTTATGGAAAGAAACAAGACAGTAAATCTGGGGAAGCTTATTCTCTCTCTTTCTGATGCTATGGATATTGCAATGCAAGTCCATATCTTGTTCAATATCAGCAAAGAACAGCTTTTATTGTGTAGAAATTAGAGAAAGTAAAAGGGTCACCTATTTAGATAAATGTCAAATTTGGACACACTTTTCCAGAAATTCCCAAAGATAATAAAACAAATAAAAAAGAGAAGAAAAAGAAAAGAGAAAAAAGGTAAAGAGTATGCCGATAATAATAGACGGTAAATGAGTAGTAGTTTCAAGACTTCTCTTCTTTTTCTTTTCTCTTTTCTAAGTTGGATTAGTGCAGATGTACTGGAAAAAATAAATTATCGTTGTTACAACAATATTGTA
>JACRDZ010000112.1 GCA_016212735.1 Candidatus Firestoneibacteriota bacterium
AACTACAATAATATCGTAATCTTTTTTATATAAAGACATAATTCCCTCTCTTAGGCTAAATTAAAGTATAGGAATTTCAAAGTATAAATTTTATGCCCAATAAATTGGGCAACTACAACATATTGTATTGTAGTTGCTCGATTTATCGAGCTTAATTTATATATTTTAACATATTTAATCATTGATAAAAGAAAAAAATTGCATATAATGCTAATTGTATAGAGATGTATATGTGAATCTAAAAGAGGATAAAAATTGATTTCTATAAATGATGTAAAGAAATATATAAAGACTTGAATATCTAACAGCAATAGAAAAAATATAGCATAAAAAAGAGATTAAAATGAAAAAATGGTATATTGTTAGCTGCCTTTCTTTACTTTTTTTATTTATTGGGATTATCTATTATAAATTGTTTTCTGTTCGTTATTCTCTCCAGGGGAAAAAGGTTATATTCTCCAATAAAATAGCAGATACAACAGTGAATAATAGTCCTGAATCCAAGAATAATAAAACATTGATATATAACAGAGATTCAATATCAAAAAATAATCTTCCAAAACAAATAGTAATTAAAGATGTTCCTTTTATTGTTCAGGCTCCTTTTTCAAACTGGCAGGTACATCACGAAAGCTGTGAAGAAGCCTCAGCACTTATTGTACATAATTATTTATCTGGATATAAAGATCTGGATATGAAGCTGATAGACCTTACTATAAGAGATATGAAAGAATTTCAAATTAAGCGTTATGGAGAAGAAAAAGATTTATATAATGAAGATTTTGTCGAGCTGATAAAACAATATTTTAAATATAAAAATGTAAAAGCATATACAAATGCAACATTATTGGATTTAAAAACAAAATTATCACAGGGAATACCGGTTATTGTTCAGGTAAATGCCGGGATGCTCTCTAACCCTAACATGAGACATAATGGTTATCATGTTTTAGTAGCTATTGGTTATGATGATGATAAACAAAATATAATTACTAATGATCCTGGTACAATACATGGTAAAATGTATTCATACTCCTATTCAAGATTTGAATCTGCAATGGTAAAAGGTGGAAGTGTTATTATTGCAATAGAGGATAATATTGATAATAGAAATATATTGTCAAAGATATAAATTATTCTTTTAACACATGTCCACCGAATTTATTTCTAAGAACAGCAATAACTTTTGCGCTGAAAGATATATCCTGTCTGGAGCGAAATCTTTCAAAAAGAGATAGAGTAATCAATGGAGCAGGTATGTTTTTTTCAATAGATTCACCAACAATCCATCTCCCTTCTCCTGAATCTTCGACATAACCCTGTATATTTTCCAACTCAGGATTGTTTTCAAAAATATCTGCTGCGAGTTCTAAAATACGTGAATGAATAATACTTCCATGATTCCATAATCTGGAAATTTTTGCCAGATCAAGATTAAACTCTTTTTTTGCTTTCATTATTTCAAACCCTTCAGCATAAGATTGCAATAGAGCATATTCAATTCCATTATGTACCATTTTAACAAAATGTCCGGAACCACTTTTACCTATATAAGCATAACCATTTTCATGTGCAAGCGATTTAAAAATAGGTTCAGCTATTTTAAAAGTTTCCTCATCACCGCCGATCATCATGCAGTATCCTGTTTTTAATCCCAATATCCCGCCGCTTGTCCCAACATCAAGAAATTTTATACCATATTTTTTAAATAATTCTCTTCTTCTTATAGAATCTTTATAATTAGAATTACCTCCATCAATAACAATGTCATCTTTTTCCAAAATTGATAATAACGAATTAATTACATCTTCTGTCGCATCCCCTGCAGTAATCATAATCCATATAATACGTGGAAGAGCTAATTTACTTACAAAGTCATTAATTGATTCAGCTATAATAGCACCTTTTTTTTCTGCCTCTTTAACCGCGTTTTTATTCAAATCAAATGCTACAATTTTATGGTCATGTAAAATTAAACGTTCTACCATATTTGTCCCCATTTTTCCAAGACCTATAAATCCTATTTCCATAAATAGTCTCCTATGCAAAAATTTATTTATAATAAAACAATATATAATGATAGCACAATTTAACGTATGATATGAAAAAAATATCATATATGATATAATAATAAATATATATTATCTATACCCAAGCTAATCAGGTTTGCAAAATTTAGAACGAACAGATGTGCTTCAGATTGGAACGATATTCGTTCGCAAAACCGCAGGTGTAGCTTTGAGCTACGTTGAGGATTTTGCGAATGAATATCGTTTCAAGATGGGGTACAGATGACGTTATAAATCCGCAAACCTGATTAGCTTGGGTATAAATCAGTATTTTTAGAAACTTTTTTATTATAAATGTATTATATAATATTTAAAGGGGAAAGTATGTTATCAAAATTTATAAGCTTATTATTCATTTTATTATTTTTTGCTAATCCTGTTTTTGTAAAAGCACAGAGAAACGCACCTAACGTGAAGCCTTATGATACAACATGGGAGGGTGAGATTTTTATTGAAGATAATATAACAATAGAAGAAGGTACAATATTAACAATTAAACCCGGAACAAACATAAAATTTTCAAGAAAATTTAATAGAAATCCTGTTTTATTAATAGAAGGTGAACTGAAAGCCTGCGGTACTAAAGATAATATGATTATATTTACAGGTCTGACCGGATTACCTTCAGGATGGGAAGGAATAGTTTTTTCTGATACATCTAATGGTGAAGTTCGTTATTGTAAGATAATAAATGGAAATTTTGGTATAAATTGCGATAAAGCATCTCCTTTAATATCGAATAATATCTTTACTGGTTGTGTAGCCGGTATTAATATTGAACGAGAATCACGGCCAGTGATTAGAGAAAATATTTTTGAAAAGAATCTTTATGGAATTAAATGTGACAGCGGATGTACTCCATTAGTTATTGATAATACATTTAAAAGTAACACTGAATCTGGTATTACATATCAAAGTGGGGCTTTGCCAACAATAATATCAAACAATTTTATTGAAAATAAATCTGGCATTTTAGCCGTACGTCCGCAATCTTCACCTCTTATTTCATTTAATAATTTCAATTCGAATACTTATGGTATATTATTTATGCAGGACGCGGGTGCAGATATAGATAATTGTGTATTTACGAAAAATAAATTCGGAGTATTGTGTTCTATGATGGCAAAAACACGATTGATAAACTGTTTATTCAAAGAAAATGATAATGCTATTTATGGAAAAATATGGTGTTATTTCAAAGTTGAATTTTGCGATATAATAGATAATAAAATAGGAATAGGTTTATATCTTGCAAGCAATACGGAAATTACGAGAAATAATATTTTTAATAATGAAATTGGAGTGGAAGCAATATTAACATCTCCTAACATTGATTGGAACAATATGGATAATAAATTTAACATAAAAATACATAAAGTCAGTATTGATTCTGCGAAAAGACGCGGAGATAAAATACAAATATTTGCACCTAAATTTAATTGGTTTGGAGAAAATACAGCAAAAGAAATTAAAAATGGAAAAATAAATCTTAGTACATTTTGGGATTACTATGATAGTCCTTTAGAGTTTGACCGTGGGACTATGGTTCAAATGAATAAAATTAATTATGAAGAATTGCAGAAGAAAAAAATAGAAGACTGCGGAATACGCGAATATATAAAAAAGAGTTCTGAGGAACTTAATGCAAGTATAATTGAAAAAAATAAATGGCAGTGTAATACAAATGTACTTAAAGGTAAGGAAGTTTTAAATCAATAATTTAACATCTGCCATAAACCTGTGTAATTTCAAGAAGATATTCTGCTGTATCTTCTGATAGCAAAAGAGGATTTAATCTCCATTTCCAGTTATCTTGTGTTGTGGATGGAACATTCATCCTCGCCTCTTCACCTAACCCAATAATATCCTGAATTGGAATTATTGCAATATCAGCTACAGACATAAAAGCAAGTCTTATAAATTCGAAATTTATTTTATCTATATCTATATCATGACCAATATATTTTTTTACTCTTTTTTTATTTTCTTCTGTTGCTTCATTTTTGTACCATCCAAGGACAGTATTTATATCATGCGTCCCTGTATAAACAACTGAATTGCTTTCATATGTATGAGGAAGATAAGGATTTTTGTTATTATCTTCTCCAAATGCAAAAAGCAATACTTTCATACCTGGTAATTTAAATTTTCGAACAGCTTCTCTGACATCATCTGTAATGAATCCAAGATCTTCTGCAATAAAGGGAGTATGTTTCAAACAGGTATAGAAAACATTAAACAAATCATCTATAGGAGCTTTTACCCAAATTCCATTTATTGCGGTCTTCTCTCCAAAAGGTATTTCCCAAAAAGATACAAGCCCGCGGAAATGATCTATTCTTAAGATATCAAACAGATCTAAATTATGTTCTATGCGTTTTAGCCACCATTTAAATCCATCTTTTTTCAGTACATCCCAGTTATATATTGGATTTCCCCAGAGTTGTCCAGTATTGCTGAAATAATCTGGAGGTACTCCCGAAACTTTCAGCGGGATTTTATTCTCATCGAGTTTGAAAAAATCAGGTTTTTTCCAGACATCAACACTATCATAACTGATGTATATAGGGATATCTCCGATTATTTGAATATTTTTATCTTTGCAGTATTTCCTGAGACTTGTCCACTGTCTGTAAAAAATAAATTGCAAAAATTTTTCTTTCTCTATTTCATCAAAATATTCTTTTTTAACAATCTGTATATGGTTTTCATATCTGTCTCTCAATTCTATAGGCCACGTATTCCATGATTGATTATTAAAGCATTTTCTAATAATTTTAAAAAGAGCAAAATCATCAAGCCAGTAAACATTTCTCATGCAAAATTCATTATATTCATCATAAAATATTTTTATCTCCTTAAATTTATTATATGCGGATGAAAATAACTCCTTTTTATATTTTTCTACTTCCAGATAATTACAATAATCTTTAGGAAATTGTTTTATAGAAAAATTATCTAAAAGGTTTTCTCTTTGCAATAACTCCGGGCTTATAAAAAGCGTATTACCTGCAAAAGCAGATATACTGTTATAAGGGGCGTTCCCGCCTGCTGAATCAGTAACTGTAAGTGGTAAAACCTGCCAATAAGTTTGTTTTGTTCTAGCAAGAAAATCAACAAAATTATATGCACATGGGCCAAAATCCCCAATTCCAAAGGAAGATGGGAGTGAAGTAATATGTAATAAAACTCCGCTGCCTCTTTTAAACATTTATTCCTCACTTATATTTATCATAATAATACCCGTCAAATACTTTAACAACTTTCCCTTCAAGATAGACTTCATTAAAACTATTGTGTGAAGATTTATAATAGATTTTAAGAATATCATTACTTCGTGTAATGACTTCTATTGGAGATTTTACTTTATAATTCAGCGCATACAGCAAAGCTGAAGCTGTAGCTCCTGTGCCGCAAGCGAGAGTTTCTCCTTCAACACCTCTTTCATATGTTCTCAGCATAATTTTATTATTTTCAACTATTTCAACAAAATTTACATTTGCACCTTGAGGGTGGAAATGTTTATGATATCGAATAAAATGGCCTAATTTTGCTATATCAATAAGATTAACTTTATCAACAAAAACAACAACATGAGGAACCCCTGTATTAACAAAATTAAGTTTTGATTTATAACCGGCAATTTTAAAATCAGTTTTAAGATCAAAAGGATTTTGCATTTTTATTTTAACAAA
>JACRDZ010000113.1 GCA_016212735.1 Candidatus Firestoneibacteriota bacterium
AATTACGAGTCACGAAGAGGGGGTTAATTATGCAAAATAAAATTATTCTTTTAGTGCTGATTATAATATTTTTATTAAATATATCGTGCAGCAATAAAAAAGATGTGCCATCACAAACTGTATCTAAACCGATAGAGGGGCAGGATACAGCTCCTTTAGTAAGAATAATTTCGGCAAAACACGGTACTATTGAAGAGAAACTGCAGGTCACAGGTAGCATGGAAACATGGGATGATGTGAAAATAAGTGCAAAAATACCGGGAAAAGTCACAAAAGTATTTTTTGACGAAGGTGACTATGTGAAAGATGGGGATATCCTGTTTCAAATTGAAGATACTGAAATTAATATACAGCTTCGACAGGCTCTTATGAGCATAAAATCCACAGAAGTCCTGATTAATAAAGCCCGCATGGGGATTAAGCTCATGGATGATAAGATTGCTGTTATGCTTAAACAGTCAGAGGCTGGAGTTGAAGTTCAAAAAGCAATATTTACTAAAGTAAAAGCTGGGGCGCGGCAGGAGGAAAAAGATCAGGCTAAATTGGGAGTAGAGCAGGCGCATATAACTTTAGATAATGCGAAAACAAGTTATGAACGTTTGGAAAAATTATTTAAATCCGGTACTGTTCCTAAACCTCAGTATGAAGTTGCCAAACTGCAATACGATCTTGCGGAATCGAGATTGAAACTCTCAAAAGAAATGCAAAATCTTATTGAGGCTGGAGCGCGTGATGAAGATAAAGCTGCTGCAGAGGCCAGTCTTAATGCTTCACAGGCTGCGCTTGAAATGGTTGAGACAACAAAACAGGAAAAAACTATTCTTGAAGAAGATATAAAAAATCTAGAAATTCATTTGTCCCAAGCCAGGCTTGCACAGGAACTAATTCAAACCACACTTGAAAACACAAAAATCACATCTCCGATGAGCGGAGTTGTAATTAAAAAGACTATTAATCATGGAGAAATGACAGCGCCTGGAGTTCCTGTATTTTTTATTTCAAAATTAGATCCGCTGAAACTTAAAACTGAAATCCCTGAAAATGAAATATCTAAAATTAAAATCGGGCTTCTGGCAGAATTGGTGCTTGATGCATATCCAGATAAAATTTTTACAGGTAAAATAAGTCATATTAATCCAATACTTAATCCTAATTCCCGAACATGCGGTATTGAAATAAAGATTACTAATAGCTCTGGACTTTTAAAACCAGGTATGTTCTCTCGAATCACAATAAATACAGGGAAAAAAGATAATGCTCTGCTTATTCCTCGAGATGTTCTTATAGAAAATAATAATAAATTTCAACTTTTTTTAGTTAGAAATGAAACAACAGTTTTAAACAGCGTTAAATTGGGTTTATTTCAGGATGAAAGTGTTGAAATACTTGAGGGTGTTAATGAAGAAGATGAAATTATTTCTGTAGGCAAGGAATACATAAAAGATGGAATGAAGGTCAGGGTGATGGAATAGCCTATATTAGAGGATTTTTACATGAAGCTTCCAGAATTTAGTGTTAAAAAACCAGTTACAACATTAATGATTTTTATTTCAATAATAGTATTGGGTGCAGTGTCTTACTCGATGCTTGGCATTGATTTAATGCCAAAATTGGAAGTACCTGCAATTTCTGTTATTACAACTTATCCCGGTGCAGGAGCGCTTGATGTTGAGACAAACATAACTACTAAAATTGAAGAATCTGTCGGCACTATACAGGGACTGGATAAAGTTGAATCCGTTTCTCAGGAAGGGTTATCAGTGGTATCTGTCAAATTTGACTGGGGACAGGATATGGATGCTGCAGCAAATGATATACGCGATAAAATAGCAATTACAAAACCAAATCTTCCTGAAGATGCTAACGATCCCATTATTTTTAAATTTGACCTTTCTATGATGCCTGTTTTGTTCATTGGAGCTAATGCAGGTCCCAGTTATCCAGAATTGCAAACAATTTTGCAGAAAAAAATTGTTGATCCTTTAAAAACTGTACCAGGTGTTGCTACAGCTTTTATGCGCGGCGGTATTCAAAAGCAGATAAGAGTTGATCTGGATCTTAAAAAATTAGATGCATATAATTTAAGTACAGGACAAATTGCCAATGCTCTTAAAAATCAAAATATTAATATGCCTGCAGGACATCTTGAATCAGGACAAACTGACTTTCTTATTAGAACTCCGGAAGATTTTGCAGATGTAAATCAAATAAAAAACGTTACAATCGCAGTTAAAAATGGCGCATCTATTTATTTAAAAGATATAGCAACTATATTTGAAGGATTCAGAGAAAAGACAAGAGAAATGAAGATTGAGGGTAAAGACGGCATATTGATAATGGTGCAAAAGCAATCCGGAGCAAATACAGTTGATGTATGTACAAAAGCAAGACAAAAAGTTGAAGAATTAAAAAAGAATCTTCCAAAAGATATTAATATCAAAGTTATTACAGATTCATCTGACCAGGTAAAAAAATCTATTAACAACCTTTTAAAAACACTTTATATTGGCGGGATACTGGTTATTTTAGTACTTTATTTTTTCCTGCGAAATCTTCGTTCAAGCTTAATTGTCGCATCAGCTATTCCAACCTCTCTTATTATTGCTTTTATTTTTTTGTACTTTAACGGCTACACAATAAATATAATGTCTCTTTCAAGTCTTGTCATTGCAATTGGCATGGTTGTCGATAACTTTATTGTTATTCTTGAAAATATTTATTCCTACAGGGAACGCGGTGTACGTAAGAAAGAAGCTGCAATGATCGGTGCATCAGAAGTTGGTATTTCTGTCATGGGGTCAACTTTTACAACTGTTGTAGTTTTTCTACCCATGATTTTCACATCCGGGTTTACCGGTATTATTTTTAGACAGCTTGCTTTTGTTGTTTCCATTACAATCATGGCTTCTTTATTCGGAAGCCTGACTCTTGTACCCATGTTATGTTCTTTATATTTAAAAATCCCAGGTCAGGAAGTAGAGGGCTCATCAAAACTTTACCAAAGATTCTACAACATTACTGATAAATGGCTTTCAGGTATGGATAGACAATACAGCAAACTAATTGGACAGAGTCTGCGTCACCGAAAAATTGTTATTTTTGGAACTTTCATATTATTCATATTGACAATAGCTTTAATGAAACAAGTGGGGACTGAATTTATGCCATATCAGGATAATGCACAAATCCAGATATCAATTGAAATGCCTGTTGGAACCAAGGTAAGCGAAACAGGGAAAGTAGTAATGGCAATACAGAATATTGCAATCAAAAATACACCGGGTGTTGTTTCATATTTCTGCAACTGGGGTTATGGATCAGAAGGATTGATGTCAGCATTTGGCGGTGAGGAAGGTACAAATATAGGAAGGATTACAATAAGATTGGTTAGCAAAGATTATCGTGAAAAGAATGTAAAACAAATAATTACAGAATTAAGGCCTTTCTTAAAACAATTTCCTGGCGCGAAAATACGATTCTCAACAGAAGATTTTATGGCGCGGATGATGTCCGGCGGAGGAAAGCCTTTAGTTCTTGAACTGCGTGGTTATGATTTAACAGATGGTAAAGAATTGGCTCTAAAAGTCGCTGATACAATGGGAACAGTCGAAGGGATCAAAGATATAGAAATAAGCCGCAAAGAAGGAAGACCTGAAGCGCAAATTGAAATCGACAGGTTAAAAGCATCGCAATTAGGGCTTGATATTCAAAATATTGCACGGACTATGCGTGATTATCTTGATGGGGTAAGCGCAACTAAGTTCCGCAGAGCAGGGGATGAGTATGATGTTTATCTAAGGCTTAAAGAAAGTGACAGAAAAAGCTTCTCAAAATTAGAGAATATGTTTGTATATAATACAAAAAGTGAAAAAATAAAACTGTCGAGCATCGCAAAAATTAAATATAACTATGGTCCTGTGAAAATTGAACGTACATATCAGGAAAGGGTTATTCGTGTTACTGCAGATATATTCGAACGTGATCTGGGAAGTACTGTAAAAGAAATTGAGAGTAAATTAAAAAATATAAAAATCCCGGATGGATTTACAATAAAATTTGGCGGCGCACGTGAAGAACAGCAAAAGTCATTTCGTCTTTTATTTCTCGCTCTTATTCTCGGGATTATTCTTGTTTATATGGTCATGGCATCGCAATTTGAATCATATAGAGGTCCTTTTATAATACTCTTTGCTGTTCCTCTTGCGTTAATGGGAACAGTATGGTTTTTATTTATTTTTGGAGAGCATTTATCAGTTGTTTCTTTTATCGGGATGATTATGCTTGTTGGAGTTGCAGTTAACAACGCTATAGTGCTTATAGATTATACTAATATTTTAAAAGCAAGAGGATACAGCGTATTTGATGCAGCATCTGAAGCCGGACGGGCAAGACTGCGTCCGATACTTATGACAACAATTACAACACTTTTCGGTTTATTGCCATTGGTAACGAATAAAGGCGAAGGTTCTGAATCGTGGCGGCCATTGGGAGTTTCGGTTATTGGTGGACTTTTAGTATCTACTATTATTATATTTATATTTATACCTGTGCTGTATTCAATTTTTGAGGAAAGAATGAAGAAAAAAGTTGAAAAATAGGGGAAAAATATGAACCACAGAGGTCACAGAGGTTTTTTAAAATTTAAAAAAAATCTCTGTGTTCTGTGGTTAACTTTTGACATTACCGTTGAAAAATAAAGGATTAAATATGAAAAAAATAACTATTGTTTATAATTCTGCTATAAAAGATGAAATTATGGATCTTTTAGAACAATGCGGGATAAAAAGTTATACAAGAATAGAAAATGTTTTTGGATCAGGGAAAACATCCGGACCTCATCTGGGAACAAATGTCTGGCCAGGAAATAATGATTTCATTATAGTAGTAGTAGAAGATTCCATTAAAAACATTTTTATGGAAAAAATTAAACCTCTTAAAGCTTCACTAGCAAAAGAAGTGTTAAAAGCTTTTGTTGAAAATGTGGAAGAAATTATTTAAAACATATTTTCTAAGAGGCTGTGACGAAATAACTTACGCATTCAGGCGCTCAGATTCTGGTCAGATTTGGCTGATCCGATTGAGCAAAATCTGAGGCGTAGCACATAGCTACGTTGAGGATTTTGCGATTGAGGATCGGAC
>JACRDZ010000111.1 GCA_016212735.1 Candidatus Firestoneibacteriota bacterium
AAAAAAAATGCTACATTATCTCCTACGCGAGCGGCCTGTTTTGTATTATTGGTTACAATAATAAATGTAAAATCTTTTTTTAATAATTGCATTGCTTCTTCAATTTTTGCTGTTGATATAGGATCCAGACCGGAACAGGGTTCATCCAGAAGGATTACTTCAGGATTTAAAGCAAGTGTTCTTGCTATACATAATCTCTGCTGTTGTCCCCCTGAAAGTTTTAGAGCGGATGTATTCAATCTGTCTTTTACTTCATCCCATAAAAAAGCTGATTTTAAAGAAGTTTCAACAATTTCATCCATTTTCGATCTGGAATTTATACCAGCCAGCCATGGACCATAAATAATGTTTTCATATATAGAACGGGGTAAAGGTATCGGCATAGCAAAAACCATACCTATCTTACGCCGCAATATTTCAACGCTAATTTTATCAGTATAGATATCTTCCCCGTCTAATAAAATACTCCCTGATCTTTCCAGTCTAAAGTCAAGATCACTAAGTCTGTTTATAGTACGCAGAAATGTTGTTTTTCCGCTTCTTGCCGGACCTATTATAGCCAGAATACTGTTGTTATTCACTTCAAGATTAATATTTTTTAAAATAACTGAATTCCCAACGCTGACATTTAAATTTTTTACTAAAATTTTAATAGACATTGTTTCTCCAAAAATACCATTATTTTTCATGAATATCTTGAAGTGATTTTATGCATAATCCAGTAAGCAAAAGTATTAATAAGCAAAATGGAAATTACAAGTATTGCTGCTGTACCATATGCATTCTGCATTGATATCCCTTCTCTTGCTAAGATATAAAAATGCACAGACATTGTTCTTGATGAATCGAATAAAGACCTTGGAATATTCAAAGATGATCCTGCAGTAAAAATAACAGCGGCTGTTTCTCCTATACTTCGGCCAATACCAAGAATAACACCTGTAAATATACCAGGTAAAGCTCCAGGTAAAACTACATTTTTCACTGTCTGCCATTTGGTCGCACCCAGAGAATAACTTACTTCTCTAAAAGAATAAGGAACAGCTTTTATTGCTTCTTCAGTAGTTCTTATAATAGTTGGAAGTATCATAAAAGCCAGAGTAAGACCACCAGAAAGAATTGACCACCCAAATCCTAAATATTCTACAAAAAGAACAAAACCAAAGAGCCCAAATATAATCGAAGGTATTCCTGCCAGACATTCTGTCCCAAATCTTACAATTTTAGTTGAATATCCTTCCTGAGTATATTCAGTGAGAAAAATAGCTGTTCCAACACCTAAAGGTGTTGAAATAACAACTGCAACTAATGTTATTAAAATAGTACCGATAATAGTAGGGAAAATTCCTCCTCTATTCCCCATATCCATGGGAGATTCCAGAAGAAATTCTTTTGTTACCTGAGGCAGACCGTTTTTTAGTACATAAAAAATTATGAAAACAAGTATTGCAATTGAAAATAAAGTACTAATTAATAAAATAGATTTAACTATAGATTGAATTATTTTTGATCTTGACAAAGTTTTTCCTCCGCAAGCTCTTAGGATGACTTATTATATTTTCCTTTTGTTAAGTTTGTTATTATGTTGATAATCATGATAAATATAAAAAGTACTATTCCTGTTGCAAAAAGAGCTCTTGCATGATCCCCTGTTGCATAACCCATTTCAAGAGCTATATTTGCAGTTAATGTCCGTGTTGTATCCAGAATCGAATGCGGAATTTTAACAGCGTTACCGGTTACCATGATTACAGCCATAGTCTCACCAATAGCACGTCCTATAGCTAAAATTACACTGGCTATAATACCCTGTTTTGCTGCAGGTAGAACTACTTTGTATATCATCTGCCAGTGTGTTGCCCCAAGAGCTAAGGCTCCCTCTCTGTAAGCTTTTGGTACAGCCTGTAAAGCATCTATAGATATACCAACAACTGTAGGAAGTATCATAATTCCCAATATTATTGCTCCAGCAAGAACAGAAAGACCAGGGCCTCCAAAATATTGTCGTATCAAAGGAGTCAAAATAACAACACCCATAAAACCATATACTACAGAAGGTATTCCAGCAAGGAGTTCCAGCATGGGTTTTAAAATCTTGCCAAACATTTTTGGAGAATATTCTACTATGTAAATTGAGCATGAAATACCAAGAGGAACGCCAACAATAATAGCACCAATAGTTATCCATATAGAACCGACAATCATTGTGAAAATACCATATTGCTGATGTAAAGGATTCCATGTTTTGCTTAAAATAAAATTTGGGATGCCTATTTTAATAATTAATGGTAATCCTTCTTTAAAAATAAATATAGTTATCAACACAAGTATGGATATTGCAGAATAAGCAATTTCATATATTGAATAAGTAATTAATTTATTTTTAATTAACATAAGTTAGCTTACCTCTATCGATATGATTTATTTTGCCGGTATCAGCCCCTGTTTTTCCAATATTTTCTGACCTTCGGTACTTAATACAAAGTCCAGATATTTTTTTGCTAATCCTTCAGGTTCTCCTTTGGTTAATAAAAATATCGGTCTAATTAGTTTATATGTTCTGTTTTTCAGATTTTCGTGTGTAGGGATTATATCATTGAATTTAACCACTTTAATTTTATCATTAATTAAACCATAAGAAATATATCCTATTGCATTAGGATCACCTGCTACATTTTCTCTTACAGTTCCATTTGAATCTTGAATAATAGATCTTTCTGACAGATGTTTATCTCCCATGGCAAGAGCCTCAAAAGAAGACCTTGTCCCGGAGCCTTCCTCACGTGAAATGATATTTATTGGTTTATCCTCTCCACCAAGTTCCTGCCATTTGCTTATTTCTCCGGAAAATATTTTCTGTATTTCATCTGTACTCAAATTTTCTATTTTGTTATTAGGATTAACAATTATAACAATCCCATCTAAAGCTACAACATATTGCTTTAATGAACGTGCCTCAGGAGGAAGATCAACAAGATCTGCCATCCCAATATTTGCTATTCCTGAAATTGCAGAGCGAATTCCCATGCTGGATCCGCCGCCCTGAACATTTATTGAAACTCCCAGATTTTTATGCATATATTCTTCTGCAAGTTTTTCAGCAAATGGCTGAAATGCTGTTGATCCTGCAATAGAGATGCTCTCTGTTTTTTTACCACAACCATTAATAATAATTAATAAAAATAATAAAGATAACAAATAAATATAAACTTGTTTTTTATTTAGCATTACAATTTCTCCTTTTTTATAATAGATTATAATTTAATTATGGAATTTATTTTATCATAAAAAAATAAATTGAGTGTTAAATGTATGTTAAATTTTTAAAGAGATAAAATGTAAGCTTTAAATTTTTCTTGACATCTATTTGATTTATATTAATAATATAAAATATTAATTCTTAACAATTTAAGAATACTAATCTGGTAAAATACAAAGGGGGTGACGCTTTAATCATTATTGATATGTAATTATACCTGTTAATCTGTGTAATTCTGTCTTTAATATTTGTAATCAGTTAATGTATAGACATTAGCTTTGCAAAAGGAGGAACACTTAAATGATTGAATGGATAAAGAATAATTTAGCATTAGCAGTTGTAATTGCTATTGTTGTTGGAACAGTAGCTTTTGTAGGCGGTATAAAAGTAGCAGATCAGCCTTTTTTCTGTGGTATGCTGTGTCATGAAATGCAGCCGCATGTTGATTCTCTGGAAGCTAATTTTCATGGTAAAAATGGTGTAACATGTATGGATTGTCATTCCGAACAGGGATTCATCAATCATGCAATAGAACATGCTGTCTCAGCAAAACTTATGATACCTCATATTACAAAAGTTTATTTAGAAGATGAACATGGTTTACATAAAGATATTGCAGGTTTTAACCATGAAGAAATGAATTATAAAGGGAAAGTTGATACTGAAGCAGAACAAGAACTCTTTAAAAAATGTATGGCATGTCATCCTGATAGACTTAGTAAATCTTATTTTATGAAAGCAAATCCTCATATGGAAATAACTGTAACTGAAAATTGTAAGCGCTGTCATGAAGAAATTGCAAAAAGTAAAGTTGAAGATTTAAATGAAGCAAAAAAATTATTAACAGATTTTTCTAAACCCTTAAAAATTGCTAATGTTCATCCTTTACATATTGACAGACATATCGGAGAAAAAGAAATTTTATGTGTAGCATGTCATAATCGTGTGGTACATAGCAACAATCCTCAGGTTCATATCCCTGGTATGGAGATGTGTTTCAGATGTCATAATAAAGGCGGAAAAGCTCCTGAAGTAGAATGCAAAGGATGTCATCTTGGACAGGCAAATCTTTTTGCAGGTATAGAAGGTAAAGACGTTGACCAAAATGCTTCTTTTATGGCTGACATTGGATGTGCTGATTGTCATTCAAATGATATGAAATTTGATATTCAGGCTTGTGTTGGATGTCACGATGATTCATATAAAGATAAACTTAAAGAATATAAAGATAGTTACAAAACAAAATATGATAATGTTAAGAAAGTTTATGATGAAGTACAGGAATCAGTAAAAATGGGCAAAACCTTAGGGCAAGCTGAAGCTTTATATAATAAAGCTAGTTTCAACTTTAAATATGCTGAGTTAGACGGAAGCAAAGGTATGCATAATCCTGATTTTACAAGTGCTCTTTTAGACAAATCTCTTGCTGATTTAGAAGAAGTAAAAAAAGCTTTAAAATAGTAAGTAAACTGAACATTAAAAAAACCCGCTTTGAAATTTAAGCGGGTTTTTTATTTTCTATCTTGCTTTTTCAAAAATATTTTTCTACAAGATAAAAAAAGTTTACTTAGAAAATCAAGAACTGCTCCTGCTGCGCAGAAATATTTGCACCAGAAACGATTATATATAAAACTTGCTAATAAGACAAAAAAAACTAATATCCAGCTTAATATTGTTCCCATACGACCGAACAACGTTGAGAAAGGTTCATAAACAGTAAGAAAAATATTCCCTGTAATACTGCTTACCAATACAATTATCCAGAGTATAATAAATTTTATATTTCCGATTTTTTCTCCTATATTTCGAGGAGGTACACTACCAAGACGATTAATAGAATATATAAATTCCTGCACTCCTCCAAAAGGACAGATATAATAACAATATATTCTTCCCCATAGTATTGTGGTTAACAATATCGCAATTATAAGTAAATACCATATTAGATAATTACTGATATCTGGAAATTTCAAAAATAATATATTTAAAATATTTATAATTGAAAAAAAATTTTCCTTAAAAAATCCCAGATAAAAAATCCCAAGTATTAAGCTTACATTACGCAAGGTTTTATTTTTAATTTTGTAAGCTATTATTGCTATTAAAAATAATCCCAGAAGTAATGGTAAATCCTGGTTAATAAACATATCCTGCCAGACAAATTCATCTTCTTTAGGAACAGGGAGATTAAATACATTTTTACCTATAAATCTTGCGCTTTTTCTAACAGCTCTGTTTATAGCAGTTACAGATATAGTTGCACGGGATATACCGTCTATATCTTTACCTATTTCAAAGTTATTATTTAATGATAAACCGGAATATTGGTTATAAAACCACTTTTGAGTAATACCATTTGCATATGATGGTGTTTCTGAATGATGAATAATTCTAATCCCTGTAATTGTTCCGTTTTTTTCCATACCAACAAGAATTTTTATCGGTCCTGCATATCCTTTTTCATCAGGGAAAAGGTCGGAAGTAATAAAAATTGCACCCAATATTTCATTTTTGTTATTTATATTTTTATAAACAATATAATGCGGAGGATTCTTAAATTTAATGGAAAATGAAGAAGCTTGAGGGAAGACTTCCTTTAAAAAATCTTTTTCATTGATTTTTTCCTGTTGAAAATATCTTTGAGATAAATTATAAATCAACGGAGAAAAAAGAATTGTAACAAGTATTAAATATTTAAAAAAACTAACAAATTTTTTCATATTTTACCTGATGCTTTTTATTATTCCAAACCGTATTCTTTTAATTTTCTATAGAAAGTCCTTAAGCTTATTCCAAGAATCTCTGATGCTTTTGTTTTATTTCCATTAACATTATTCAATGTACGGCGAATAAGTTCTTTTTCTATATCATCCATTTTCATACCAACTACTTGATCTAAATAATCTTTATTAGCAGGTTTTATTGTTTGTAAAAGTTCAGGTAAGTCATTTTTAGTAATATTCCCATCACCATTCTTGGTAATAACAATACTCTCAATAGTATTTTTTAATTCTCTTACATTCCCCGGCCAGTCATAATTCATAAAAAGAGAAAGAGCATCCTGATCTATACCTGTTATATTTCTTTTGTTCTCCTGATTAAAACGGTCTATAAATGATTTTGTAAGATGTATTATATCTTCTTTGCGTTCTCGGAGAGGAAGGATACGAATTGTAAGAACATTTATACGGAAATACAGGTCTTCTCTGAAATTCCCTTTTTTAACTTCTTCCTCTAGATTTTTATTTGTAGCAAACAAAAGCCTTACATCAACATTAATATTCTTTGTTCCTCCAACGCGCATAAATTCACGCTGCTCAATTATACGTAATATTTTAGCCTGAACAGTAAGACTCATTTCTCCAATTTCATCCAGAAGCAGAGTCCCTGTATCAGCCAGTTCAAACTGACCAATTTTTTTACTTATTGCTCCGGTAAAAGAACCTTTTTCATGCCCAAATAATTCGCTTTCAAGAAGAGACTCACTTAAAGCAGCGCAATTGCATTTAATAAAAGGTTTACCAACTCTAGGACTGTTATAATAAATAGCGTTTGCAACCAGTTCTTTCCCTGTTCCGCTCTCTCCATAAATCAACACGGTTGCTTTTGTAGGAGACACCTTAGCAATTTTACTAAATATTTCTTTCATTTTTTCTGAAGTACCAATAATTTCAGAATAACCATATTGTTCAGCAATACGTTCATGAAGATTTTGGTTTTCCGCTAAAATTTCCTGCTTTTCCAATGCTTTCTTTACTACTTCTCGTAAACGCTTTATATCTATAGGTTTATTAAGATAGTCATAAGCGCCTGCTTTCATAGCTTCTACAGCATTTTCAATAGTACCATGTCCTGTCAGCATTATTACTTCACATGGAGGAAGTTCTTTTTTTGCCGTTTTTAGAATTTCCATCCCTTCAATACGTGGGGTACCAGGCATTACAAGATCAGTAATAATTAAATGAAACATCTCTCCTGATTTAATAATTTCTGCGCCCTCTGCCCCTGAACTTGCTTCAATAACTTCATAACTTTCTTTAGATAAAGTTTCTTTTATAGCTTCCCTGCTGTCACGATGGTCATCAATTACTAATATCTTTTTCATATTTCTTTTATTCCTTTACTTTTAATCAAGCTTATTTGATTATGATTCAACAGGAAATATCATGGTAAAAGTACTGCCTTCCCCTGGTTTACTTTTAACAGAAATTTCCCCATTATGTTCTCTTAAAATTTTTTGTACTATTGGCAGGCCTATCCCTGTTCCTCCTTCTTTTGCAGAATAAAAAAGAGTAAATATTTTCTTCTGTATATCTTCTGACATCCCACATCCATTATCAATAATATTAAGATAAATCTTTTTACTTTGATTTGTTATTTTTATTATAATTTTCCCTCTTTCCTGAGGAATAGCCTGTATGGCATTAATAATAAGATTAAATAATGCCTGTTTTATTTTGTTGCGATCCACATTAATTAATGGTAATGATTTCTCATGTTCCAGAGAAATATCAATAGTTTTCTTTTCCATTTCAGGTTTTAAGAGATCTACTACTTCAAATACTAAATCTTTTATGTCTGTGGATTCTTTTTCTAATTTAACAGGTTTTGAAAAATCCAAAAAATCAGTTAATATTTTCTCAAGATGAAAAATTTCCTGATGTATTTTTTTCATTTTAATTAAAGATTTTTCATCTACTTTTTTTTCACATTCTTCATTTAATAATTGAATATTTAAAGCCATAGCATTCAATGGATTTCGTATTTCGTGAGCTAATCCGCTTGCCATCTCTCCAACATAAGCTAATTTTTCTGTCTGTGTGAATCTATTTTCCAATTCAATGGACTTATTAACTGCTCTTGAGGTATATAAAAAAGCAACTAATATAAGAATAT
>JACRDZ010000108.1 GCA_016212735.1 Candidatus Firestoneibacteriota bacterium
AATTCAATGGTTAGAAAAGATAAAAGCACAGTTAATACAAGCAGAATAATAAATTTTTTCAAAAAACTTGTTTTTAATGTATTAATTGCTGTGCTGATCATATATCTCACCGATTAAATCCTTACTTTATGTCCACTTGTATTAATTCTATATATACACAACAAAGACAAAAAGTGAAGGGTTTTGTATTTGTGTACAATGATTTAACCTATTAATAATAACATCTATTATTATGTTTTTCAAATAAGCAAGTTTAATGTATTGGGGAAATTAATATTTTTGTTTGTGGTCTTCCGCCGCTTATACCGCCGCTTACAATCATAAAATTTTTATTTATTGTAATAGAATGAGAAAATACAGGTTGAGGCAGACTTTTAAGTTCTTTCCAAAAAATAATCAGTCCGCCCTCTAGAAATTTACCTGCGAATACTTTCGATTGTGGGATTCCGTCTTTTATACCACCAGAAATAAAAATGTAATCTTTATAAACAATTCCAGCATGTTTTTCAAGGCTTAAAGGCATATCATCCATACTAATCCATTTTTCTATAGTTCCTGGTGAAGACACTTTTGCTCCATACACAGACTCTCCATTATGATACCCTCCTGAAACATAAATAAAATCATTATATGAAAACATTATATGATCATAAACTGAAACAGGTAAAGGTGCAAGTTCCTGCCATTTTCCTGGAATACCATTGTTATCAATTGGAGATGAAAAGACCTTATTGGAAAGTTTATTGCCTATTTTACCTCCGCATACAAAGATATAACCTTTATTAACTGTTACTGCTGTTTTAATAAGAGGTTCAGGGAGAAAAAAGGCTGAATTAGCTCTTCCAAGTGTTCCATCAGGATTTATAGGAAAAGATATTACACTTCCACGTTCGAATCCCATATTTTTTCCACCTGCAATATATAAATATCCGTCTTTATAATAAGCTCCAAATTCCTCCAGCACATAAGCAAGCGGAGGTGCTTTTTTCCATGATTTAATTCCATTTTCATCGATTTCAGATGATAGAACAATAGCACGTGAAGTAGCAAGATTTTGTCCTGTAAATATATAAATTTTATCTAATACAGAGAAGGAATAATGTTTGGAAACAGGTTCAAGTAAAGACTCAGTCGTTTTCCATTCACCTATTTCTCCTTTAAATTCTTCTTTGGTTTCTTTTGTGATTTCTGCTGCAATAGTTTTAGTTGGGAAGAAATTACAAATTAGAATAAAAATTAAACTTATCTTAATATATAAATATTGGTGTTTTAAAGCATTCTGTCTCATAATTTGCCTTTTATTTTATTATTTATAACTGCACAAAATCTGGCAAAATCCTCAATAGATAAATTTTCCGCACGTAAAGTAGAGGGGATACTAGCTATTTTAAGTGAATCATTAACATTTATATTATTTCCCCATGTTTCTATTATTGATAATGCATTGTGAAGCATTTTTCTGCGTTTTTGAAAAGCTGTACTGATAATTTTAAAAAATAGAGTTTCATTTTCAACTTTTACGAATGGCTTTTCACGAGGATAAAGTTTAATTATCATTGAATCTACTTTTGGTTTAGGATAAAACTCATTTTTAGATACTTCAGTAATTTTTTCAACTATCATATTATATTGGATGAATAATGTTAATGCTCCATATTTTCTTGAATCAGGAAAAGATAGAATTCTCTCACCTACTTCTTTCTGTAGCATAATAACAGATGATTTATATAATTGTTTATTTAAAATAAGGTATTCTAATATGGGAGAAGTAATATAATAAGGTATATTCCCTACAACTTTTATTTTGTTTGAAAGCTTAGAACCTATGATTTTATGCAGGGATGTATTTAAAATATCGGCATTTATAATGGAAACATTAGAATTGGGTTTAAATTTTTTTACAAGTTTATTATACAAATATTTATCTATTTCTATAGCAATCAAATTACAGTTTTTTTTAGCAATAGCTTCTGTAAGAATACCATTACCAGGACCGATTTCAATTATAGTTTCATTTGAATGAATATCTATACTGTCAACAATCTGATCAATTATATTATGATTCTTTAAAAAAATCTGTCCAAGTTTACTTTTTTGCATATTTTACCTTAGTGTATTGGGATTGTAGTAATTAAGCAGTTTTTTTATGGTGTCTTGATAAACTGTTAAATTTTCTTCTGCTGAATGCCCAACTTCTTCTGCCACTTCCAGCATAAAAATAGATTTATATGAGATTCGGTTCAGTATTTCAATGATTTTTTTCCAGTTTATATTGCCTTTAAAAGGAAAGAAATGATCGTCACTATATCCGTTATTATCAGAAAAATGAACTGTAAGAAGTTTTTCACGTGTTTTTTCAAGGAAGCTGTATACTGTACCATTTGCATTAGCATGACTCGAATCAAAACATATTCCTATATCAGGTGAATTAATATTTTTCATAACTTTATCAAAAAAATTATAATCTTCACCAACACGTCCAGGCAGCATATTTTCAACAGCAAGCTTTATTTCTCTTTTTTCACAATGTTCAAATATTTGAGATATGCTATTTATTGAGTTTTCTTCAGCAGTTTTTTTGTTGCTTAGAGTACCATACTTTGCTCCAGGATGAAGTATTCCCAGTTTTCCTCCTAATTGTCCGCATATTTCAACACCTTTTAATACTTCTTTACATGATTTTTCTCTCAGTTCCTGATCCGTACTTGAAATATCAATGTGATTGAAAGGAAGATGAAAAGAATGCACAGAAATGTTATATTTATCAAGATTAAACGAAAGCTTTTTAATATATTCTTTATTATCAAATGGAATTCTTGGCGGATAACATCGTAATTCAATATGCTTTATGTCATAATCAGATAAAACAGGAAGAAATGGAATAACATCTTCGTGTCTAAAAATTAATACAGAAAGTCCGAATATCATAAATAGTCCTTTATTTTACTCAATGATTTAATAAATTTTTTATTTTCTTCGTCCAGTCCGATTGTGACGCGTATAAATTCAGGATAACCAATAGCAACTCCGGATCTGACAAGCAAGCTGTTGGATAATAGTTTTTCACAAATCAATCTGGCATTATTTCCAACACGTACTAAAATAAAATTTGCTTCTGTAGGCACATAAAAAAATCCCATTTTTTCAAAAGAATCGTATAAATATTTTTTCCCTTCCTGATTTATCCTCCTGCTTTGTGTGATTATTTTTGGATTCAATATTGAGGCAAGAGCTCCAGCCTGAGCGAGAGAATTCACATTATACGGTTTACGCACAAGATTAAGATACTTAATTATTTCAAACGAAGAAATACCGTAACCAATACGCAGTCCAGCCATACTATAAATTTTTGAGAATGTTCGTATAGATATTATGTTTTCATATCTTTTTTTTATAAACTCTATACTATTCGGGAACTCATTATTTTCAACATATTCCATATAAGCTTCATCAAGTACAACTATAATACGCGGCGGGACATGTTTTAAAAAATATTCCACTTCATTTTGAGTGACAATTGTACCAGTAGGATTATTTGGATTACAGATAAAAATAATTTTAGTTCTACTGTTTATTTTCTTAATAATTTTATTAAGGTCATAAGTATAATTATTAAGATTTACGAACACAGGCTTTCCACCTGATATACGACAGAAAATCTCATAAGCGCTGAAAGAAGGCTGTCCTATGATAACTTCCTCTTCTGGATTTAAAAAAGTCTCACAAATCATTGAAAGTATTTCATCTCCGCCGTTTCCAAGAATGATGTTTTGAGGCATAACTTTAAGTTTTTTAGCCAATGCTTTTCTGAGATAAAACGCCCCCCCCTCAGGATAACGGTTAATATTATTCAATTCATTCTGTATAGCCTGAATAACTTCCTGCGAAGCAGAACGTGGATTTTCGTTAGACATAAGAAGCGTTATGTCTCTAATATTCAATTCCCGTTCTATCTCTTTTATTGGTTTTGGCGGTGTATAAGGAACAATTTCAAGAATATTGCTGCGTACAAGATCTTTTATCTTCATAATATTTATCCTTTAAAAATTATTCGATTTTAAGATTATAGGTTAAAATAGCATAAAAGTAAATTAAAACATACTATACCCCAATTCTAGGGGAATAAATAAAAGGTCTTCATAAAAATTACGTGTTGGAGTTTATATATTTATTTATGGGATTGATAAAAATCAAATAATATTTTGGGTTCAATTAGATAATAAAAATAAATATGATATAATATTTTTTGTTAGTTATTAAAATTTTTAAAATCAATAATCAATTTGAGGTGAATTTAAATGAGTATAATTAAATGTGTAAAGTGCGGTTTTAGAAAAGGGCCACAACCATGTAAAATAAAAAGCGGGAATAGAGTATGTTCTGTTTGTTGTTTGATATTATGTAACGGAAATTGCAAAGGCTGCAGTTATTACAAACCTTCAAAAAAAATTTCAGAAGATAAAAAATTTATTGCTATATTAAATCCAGAAATTGAAGAAAAATGTAAAAATATTATGTCTTTAGCTGAGAAAGGACAAATTAAAAAAGCTAATAAATTGATGAGCGAACTCTTAATAAAATATCCTAATTCTCATACTATTCAGTTTTATATGGGGACATTATACGCGCTTGATGAGGAATTTGAAAGAGCTATAGAATTTTTTAAAAGAGCTATTCAAATCTTTCCATATTTTATTGAAGCATATTTTAATCTGGCTTTAGCCTATACCAAAATTTTTAATTTATCAGAATCTGTTTCAGCATTAAAAAATGTAATACGTTTGAGTGATAGTTCAAATGAATTGGCAATAGAAGCAAAGAAAAGGCTAAATGATTTAGAAAATTTAGTAAAACATGAAAAAGGGTTAAGTTTGAGTATGTATTTAGAAAATGAAAAAATCTTTAAAAAAGCTTTTGAAGCTCTTAGAAAAGAAGATTATTATTTAGCAATAGAATTATTTGAATCTGTTTTAAAAGTCGATCCTGAAAATGTGCAATCATGGGGCAATCTCGGCCTTGCTTATGCTGGTTTAGGTAAAAAAAGTAAAGCTCTTGAATGTTTGAGTAAAGCGATAGAGCTTGATCCTGATTATGAAGTAGCGATTATAAATAGAATTTTCTTAGATAAGGAAATGGAAGAAGGGAAAAGCTTATCTATGAAAGATATAAAAAGTGTGGAATACTATAAAGATTACAAGGACAGATCGTTAATAGATGAAACCATAAATAATATAAAAAATTCTTAACTAATTTAAAGTATAGGAATTTCAAAGTTCATAATTTAGCTCGATGAATCGAGCAACTACATTAAATTTTTTGTAGTTGCCTGATACTCAATTAATGATGTTGAGTACAAGCTTATCAGGCTTAATTTAAGCAAT
>JACRDZ010000109.1 GCA_016212735.1 Candidatus Firestoneibacteriota bacterium
ATTGATTTTACTTTACCTCTTATACCTTACACAAATTGCAAAGCTAATTCAATAGCTTTCAATAAAAATGGTGATCTCTATGGCTGGGATCAGGGGATTGGACAGCTCTATAAAGTTGATACTGTAACAGGTCAAATAACTAAAATCGGCAGTCCAACATCATATTTATTTGTAGGTGGTCTTGCTTTTGATAGTATAGGGAATCTTTATGGCTCATATGGAGTAACAGATGAACTGCTCTCAATAAATACGACAACGAGTGCTGTAACAGTAATTGGTTCCCTGGGTATAGATATAGACCACAATGGTATGGGAGTCGAATTTGATGCAAATGAACTTTATGGTCTTTCAGGAAATAACCTTGATATGCTTTTTAAAGTTAGTAAAACATTAACACCTGTTTTTTTTGATAATTTCTCAACTAATACTACAGGTAATTATACCTGGGTTAGAAATGAAAATCCTGATTATTGGCCAGGAACAGGATATGCCTATATTAGTACTGGAAGTAATTCTGGTTATGTTTTTATGGATGGTATCTATAATGGGAACTTATGCTGCTGGATACCAGCTAATATTAATGCAGAGAAAAATATGACCATTCCTTCATCCGGACAGGCAACAATTGATTTTGAAATTAAAACAAATGGTGAAGGACAAAGCAGAATGTACTTTAGATTAAAACAGGATGATAATAATTACTATACTTTTATTGTCACAGATGATACATACGGGTCAAGCGGTTATACTCAGGGCGTGAGAAAGATTATTAATGGTACGACTGTTAATTCTATTCTTGCAGCAGGAACAGTTATTTCTCCTGGTAAATATAATTTAGTTGCATATTGGAGCCCAACAAATTTGAGATTGAGAATTACCAATTTGACAACTGGAATTAAAACTGAACATAATCTGAATACTTCTAATACAACTGTGTTAAATCCAACAAAATTTGTTTTTGGAGCTTATCGCTTTGAAGCAAACTGGTATTCTGTTGCAGTCTCTCCTGGACTTGCTACAAATGTAGGACCGTTGGGTGTTTCTGGTGGAGGTGTAGGTGTAGAATTTAATCCACAGGATCAAAATGAGGTGTTTGCTATTCGCAATAACAATGTTTTATATAAATATACTTTAGATATCGGATCTTTATCTCCAGGTATTCCGATAACTGGGATTAGTACAGTAAATCTTGCCGCTCCATGGCCAACAGCACCATAAGGTTAAATTAAATTATCATATAGAATCGCGCTGGATTTGGATACCAGCGCGATTTTTTTTATGCAAATAAAATAAATTTTATCTTTTTACAAATCTTAATGTATAAGTAAAATAGAAACTTTTTTATAATAAAATTCCACAAATTTTTTCCCTAGAGTATTATTAATAATATATTCATCGCGCAGGTATATTATTTTCTTTAATATCGACGGGGACTCCTTTAAAGTATAAGATATAAAACAACTTTTCCACCAGGGTTTTGTCCCTTTATATACAACATCCTGATTTTTAACTCCTTCAACAATAAAATCCTGAACTTTAGAATCAGTGAATGCTTTATCATTATCAAAAGCAGTTACTTTCCAATAATATTTGCCTGCCTTATCCGGGATTTCAAGATCATAAGAATTTGTTTTTAATTCTTGAATTTTAATATCATTTTCAATAAAATTTTTGTCTCTGGTAATCCATAAAGTATATGAAATAGAATCATACGGATCAATATCATTGGTATTTGACCATTCAAAATGAATTGCAGGACTGCCAAAATAAAAAATCTTTCCAGATTCAGGCTGGTTTAGTGCTGGAATACCTGGTGGTTCATTTTTATCATTAGTAACAAAATATGTAGAATCTGTCCATAAACCAACATTATAATTATTCTGCGTTTTAACTTTCCAGAAATATATAGTATGATCTTTTAAAATCTCAGATTCTACAATAGAATATGTTGTATCAGTCATTTTTTCTTTAATTATTTCTGGAGAAGAAAAATCTATATTATTATCAATATATAGGTCATAATTTATAGTTATTGATGTATCATCCTGTATCGGGTTTGTCCAGATCATATTTGGAGTTAATGATGTCTCCTGCCCTTCTTTTGGTGATATGAGATTAATAGACAACCCATTCCCTTTTTTTGTAACAAATTTTCTTATATCTGACCATATACCAACATTAAAATTGTCCTGAGCTCTGACTCTCCAATAATATATAGTATTGTAAAACAATTTGTCAGATTTTAGAACTTTATATTTTGTTTCTGATAGACCTGATTTAATCAGTAGAGGAGAAGAAAAATTTTCATTATTATCAATATAAAGATCATAAGTTACTACCTGATCAGGATTTTGCTCCTGTGCCTCGTTCCATATTAATTCAGGATCAATAGTCTCACTTGCTCCATTATCCGGAAAAAGTAAGGTAAAAGGTAAAGGAGGTTGTTCTTCCAGGTCAACTTCAAAAGTCTGCAAACTGGACCAATCACTGCGTGTCCCATATTCGTCCTCAGAACATACTGCATAATACCACTTTGATTTATCAGGAAGTGTTTGCATAATAATAAAATGTGCAGAATCATATATTGTATATTCGTATTTAAAATTATTTTCAATCTCTCCATCATCATCCAATCTTAATATATATTTTAAACTATTTATTTCAGATGTGTTTTTTTCTGGAATTTTATTCCATGAAAAGTCAGGATTATTAGTAATTACTTTACTGCCTGTTTTAGGTGAAAATCCTGATTCAGGAGTTAAAGGTTTACTTGTGAACATAGCTCTGAGATTAAAATCATACTGCCATATTGAATAAACATTATTTCTTAATGCATATGACTTTTCACTGTTTACTCCAAAATAATCGATTGGGACTTTATAATAATAGTAATTTCTTTGAGGCAGCATAGTAATTTCTATAAATGGTTTCTGTCCTTTTTGAATTGGAATAGATGAATCAAGAGTTATTACTCTCCAGCCGGATAACTTATTTGTACCTTGCTGGGAATATAGCAGATTACCTGGAGAATTATTTAAAAAATAAGAATAAATATTAATTGTGTAGGATGTATTATCAAATAAGAAATAGTTTTTAATTTTAACTATTTTCCCTGTCTCATCCGCAGAACATTTAACCCCAACAGTTCTTATCGTTGTATCATAAATATACCAGCTGTATCCAAATTCATCGTATGATTTTGTATATCCTTTAATTCGTCTTGGGAAAATATCCATAATAATACCAGGAGAATATATACTAATTTTTTCTATAGAAACATTTGTCGAATCACCTTCGTAATCATTTGAATTTGGATTTGATTTATTATTAAAAGACATATTTTTTGTTAAACCTGGATATGGATCTCCTGAATCTCCAGTATTCTTGCTTTCACTATTATCTATGTTATTAAAACCATCTGCTTCTTCCATGTCTATTAATCTCATGCTGTCATCATCATTATCAAATATATCTTCATTAATATGCCATATTAACAATCCTTCACCAGGAAGTGAAGTATCAAAACCTGTATTACTTCTGTATTCCAGTAAAAAATATCTATTATTTATAAAAGGATCTTCTAATATTTTAAAACCCTGAGGATTGTTTTCTATATTTTTAAGCAATTTCCCATAAGTTATTGAGTCTATTATTTCAGGATCAATCCATCCTAACCGTAATTTACACCATATATTTAAATGAGAAGGAGAATCACCGCTGTTTACAATTTTGTTCCAGGATCCGTAAGACATAAGACACCAGTTCCCTATACCCCATGAAGACAAATCTCTATCATATAAATCAGGCAGATCTAATTGATGTCCAATTTCATGTACTATAAAACCCAATGGACATATATCTCCATTATACCATTCTCCTATTTCCACATAACTGTTCCCTCTTTTGTCAAGGACTTTCATTTCCTCACATACACGTACTCCATCAACAGTAGGTACATAATTCCCCCACAAACTGCTGTTATGTGCCCATATTGCTGGATGAGGGGATGTACCTTCATAACCAGCAGCTACAACTATAACAAATAATTCATCTTTCCCTACCCAGCCATCCTTATTTATATCAAAAGAAGAAAAATCAATATAATCATCAGCTGCTATAATAGCATTTTTTACTAATAATAAATTTGCTTCGCTGATATTCTGTCCTGTATCTGGATGTTTGTACGGAAGAAGAAGCCATCCAATAATACCATTATTTATAATACCCGATTTTTCTTCTGCAGGTATAAGATTAAATTTCCCATAAGATACTTCTTTATAATATTCTTTTGCACTGTTCTTACTATCGAAAATTCTTTCTTCCCATTCTTTTTCAGTACTTCCTAATGAATTTTGATCTGAAAACTCTACTAAAATTACCAATAATTTCTGTTGCCCAGTTTTTGTAACCGGATATAATGGTTGAACAGGATTTTGAGGTAAAAATCTTTGAAGTTTGTTTTTACTTAAAAATCTTTTTTTATTATTTATTATTTCTTTAGTTTTTTTACTCGTGGGATGTAATTTTTTTTTAAGTGCTAATGGAGGATTATTATGTGCAGGGATTTCAGTTTTCACCAAATCTTCTTCTTTAGTAAGTTCAGCATAAAACCATGTTTTGCTTGCAGAATCAAAAACTATAGTATATCCATTTTCTGTTTCTGTAAGATTAAACCATTCGTCTCCAATATATCGTGCTTTAAACACAGACCCATCTCTTTGAGTAAAATTTTTATATTCAGGAGATGCAGGGACTGCTCCAATTCTGTTAAAATAATAAAATATACATAAAGTTACCATTAAAAGGCTTTTATATAATTTCATAACCCTTTACCATAAATTTATTATAACTTTTATTATACTATAAATATTACACTAATTATACTAAACTAACAAATAAAATTCCTATTTCCAAAAATCAACAATAAATTATATTTCTTTTTTACAATAAATATATTATAATCTTATTACATTTATAAATTTTCGGGAGAAATTCATGATTTCTAAATATAAATATTACATAATAATAGGTAATATAGCATTATCTTTTATTATAGTATATTTTGCAATTAATACAATTATGATCCAAATTTCATCCAGACTAGATAATATTAAAAAATATACTGTAAATCGTATCTTCGATTCTGTTAATAAATCTGTTGAAAAAAATTTTAATTACTATAAAATAATTATTGATAGAAATCTTTTTCTTTCTCCTTTCAAAGAAAAAGTTGTATCTCCTCCTAAAAACATAACACCACCTCCTGCTCCGCCAAAACAGGAAATTATTCCTGCTGTTCCAAAAGCAGCACCTCTCAAGCCTCTTAACCTAAAACTCAAAGGAACTGTTGTAGGTATGGCTGAAGATTCTTTCTGTATTATTGAAGATACAGCAAGAAGAGTGGATGATTTTTATAGAATAAACGATATAATCAAAGGTACAGAAGCAAAAATAATTGATATAGACCGCAATGTGGTTACTTTAAAAATCGATGATAGAATTGAATATCTTACAATATACGATGATGATAAAAAAAACCTCCCGGCAATTCCTGCAAAAGAGGATAAAATTTCAAGAACAGCATCTGTTAAACAGCTTATGTCTGATCAGGAAAAATCTTTTGTTGTAAATCGCGCTGAAGTACTGCAATCTATGGGAGGAGATGTAGATCAGATTATTGAAAAAGTTATGACCTCAGTTGATATTAATCCTTATATAGAAAGCGGTAAATTTATTGGATATAGTTTAAACAATATAGAAAGTGTTGGAGATACACTTACAAGCCGCGGATTAAAAAATGGAGATATCATAAAAGAAGTAAATGGTATTAAATTAGAAAGTCCTGAAAAACTTTTTGAACTTTATCAGACTCTATACCCTGAACTTCAAACAATGTCTTCTTTTCAAATGGTCCTATCACGTAACGGAACAGATATAATGCTTAATTATACTATTGATCATTAGTCTCTTGACAATAGATAACAAGAAAGGATGGCTCTATAGTGAAAAAATTAAATATATTTTTCCTCGTTTATTGTTTTTTTATATTTAACATATTAAATTCTCATACAATCTTTGCTGGTAACATAAATACTAATAAAAACACCAGTCAGGAAGATACGATTCAACTTGATTTTAATAATACTGATATAAAACTTGTAATTAAGACCCTGAGTGAATTAACAGGGAATAATTTTGTTATAGATGAAAGTGGTGGTGTTAGAGGTGCAATAACAGTAATCTCTCCAAAAAAAATAGCAAAAAAAGATGCTGCAAAAGTCATAGAATCAATTCTGGAATTAAATGGTTTCAGTCTGGTTCAATCAGGAGAACTAATAAAAGTAGTACACAGCAGAAAAGCCAAAGAGCGGAATATAGATACTGATATAGGGAAAGAACCTGATAAAATTCCTGATGAAGACAGAATAATAACACAAATAATACCTCTTACTTATGCAAATTCTAATGAAATTCAAAAAACCATTCTGGCTTTTATTTCAAAAGACAGTAATATTACAGTTTATACACCAACAAATCTTTTAATAATCACTGATATTGCATCTAATATTCACAGACTGTTAAAAATTATAGAATATCTTGATGTACAGAGCGCAGAGATAAAAACAACAATTATTCCTGTGCAATTCGCTTCTGCAAAAACAATAGCAGGTCACATTGCCACAGTATTTGGAGATCCTCAGACAGGCAAACAACAACAGCAAAAAGTCTACAGACATCCGAATATTCAGATAACACAGACAGAAAAACGTATTATCAAAGCTATTGCTGACGACCGTACCAATACAATAATACTCCTTGCAAATGAAGATGATACAAAATTAATAATTGACTTCGTAAAATCTCTTGATACAAACATTGATTCAGGCCGTGATGATATCCACGTTTATTATCTTGAAAATTCCGATGCTGAAGAACTTGCAAAAGTTTTATCCAATATTCCGCTTGTCGAAAAAAAATCTGAAACAGGACAACCTCCAAATCCTCATCAAATAAGAACACCTGGTATGGGAATTAAACCCAATATAGTAGCTGATAAATTCAACAATGCACTAATAATAAATGAACCGCCTGAAAATTATGCTACAATTAAAAAAATCATCAAACAGCTTGATATACCCAGATCTCAGGTTCTTGTTGAAGCAGCAATAGTTGAAATGAGTCTTGATAAAAGTCTTCAGATGGGAATAGAATGGCGTTCATTGAATAAACCTAATGAAGGTATTGTTACAGGTTTTGGAGCTACTAATTTCGGCCTTGGAGCTGAAGGATTATCTGGTAGTCTTGGTGGATTAAATGTAGGACTTATGAAAGGAACTATTGATGGAAAATCCGGGTCCACTCCTAATGTAGGAGCTTTATTAAACATGTTTAAAGCTGATTCTGACTTTAACATCCTTTCCACTCCGCAGATTGTAACGCTGGATAATCAGGAAGCTGAAATCGTAGTAAGCGATGTAGTCCCGTTTGTAACAAACTCAAGAATTACAGATCAAAATAATGTTATTAAAACTTATGATTATAAGGATGTGGGTATCAGTTTAAAAATTACACCTCATATAAACAAAAATACACGTATGGTTAGAATGGAAATTCTTCAGGAAATAAGCAAAGTAGTTGATGCGAGTGTAACAGATGCTGTCCGTACTTCAAAACGAAAAGCAAAAACTGCAGTAATTGTTGAAGATGGGAAAAATATAGTTATCGGCGGACTGATACGTAATGATAAAACTCTGGCAGAAAGTAAAATCCCTCTTCTTGGCGATATCCCATTTTTAGGGATTTTATTTAAACGTAAAAAAGAAGTTAACACTAAAACAAACCTTATGATTTTCATTACACCGCACATTATTTATAATAGTACAGATTTTGACAGAGTTACAAAAGATAAACAGGATCAGCTTAATAAATTTATGGAAGATAATAAAGGTGGAATAAAGACTCTTTCTTCAAATACCAATACACAGAAAAAAGAAAGTGTTACAATTGATTCTACTTCAATACAACATTATGATAGTCTAATAATAGATACTACTGCAATACATTATGACAGTGTAATAGTGGAATAATAAAATAAAACTTGACATAGATACTTAATATTATTATAATACATTATTATAAAAGTGGAAACCATCCGTTTCTCACCTTGTAACTTTTTATGTTAACAGGGTTTATTTTACATAATGAAATTATATTAATATTATAAATTTGTTTCAATACAAAAAAGGATGGTTAAAACCATTCTTTTTTTTTGTATTTATTTTATTTTGGGAGGTGATAAGATATTATTAAAGAACCATTAATCAATAATATGATACGTGCTGATAAAGTACGTGTTATTGGAGTAGATGGACAACATGCTGGAGTTATGTCTGTAAAAGAAGCACTACAAATAGCTTTTTCACTGGGATTAGACCTTGTTGAGGTATCTTCAGATGCCAATCCGCCTGTATGTAAAATAATAAATTATGGTAAATATAAATATGAATTAAGCAAAAAGTCTAAAGAATCCAAAAAACATCAAAAAATGATTATACTTAAAGAAGTAAAAATAAGCCCATCTATTGGTGAACATGATTTATTAATAAAAATTAATTATATCCGCAAGTTTTTAGAATCAGGACATAAAGTTAAGATTACTATTAATTTTAAAGGCAGACAGATAACGCATACTGAATTTGGAATGAATATTATGAATAATATTATACAGAACCTTAATGATATTATTCATATTGAAAAGAATCCTCTTATGGAAGGTTCCAATATGATAATGATGGCTATTCCAAAATAAAAGACATAATTCTTTATTATATAAATTATTTTTATATAAAACAGCTAAAATATTAAATATTTGACCTATAAAGGAGACAGATTTTTATGCCTAAGTTAAAAACAAATAAAGGCGCAGCTAAAAGATTTAAAATTACAAAAAGCGGCAGTGTAAAAAGAAATAAAGCTTTTGGTAATCATATACTAACTAAAAAAAGCTCTAAAAGAAAACGATTAGCCAAACAGCGTTGTATGACATCCAAAACAGAAGAAAAAAATATTAAAAAATTAATCCCTTATCTTTAAGATAAGATTATTTTGACAGGAGATTAAGAAAATGCCAAGAGTGAAAAGTAGCAGTGTTTCACGTAAAAAGAAGAAAAAAGTTTTTAAATTAGCAAAGGGCTATTATGGAGGGAAAAGCCGTCTTTCCCGTACAGCTCAAGAAGCAGTTGCACGAGCCTTAGTCTATGCTTATCGAGATCGTAAAGTAAGAAAACGTGAATTCAGAAAAATCTGGATTACCAGGATAAATGCAAAAGTTCGTGAAAATGGTCTTACTTATAATCATTTTATTAACGGGTTGAAAAAATCTAATATAAACATCAATCGTAAAATTCTTGCTGAAATGGCTGTTTTTGATGATGCTGGATTTAATAAATTAATAAGCATAGCTAAAGAAGCTCAAGGAGCTTAATATTTCCCTTTTATGGAGAAATTAAATGCGAATATCAAAAGCCCTTAAGAAAAAAATTAAACTTGTCTGTGCTTTAAAAGACAAAAAAATCCGCATTAAAGAGAATAAAATATTACTGGAAGGTTTTAATATTATCGAAAAAGCTATGGATGCACAGCTTGATTTTTATTTTATACTCTATGATAAAAACATATTAAAAAATAAGCATAGTAAAAATATTTTAAATAAATATATAAAAGACGGTATAGAATGTATACAAATTCCACACAATCTTTTTTCTGAAATTTCAAATATAGAAATTTCCAATGGAATCATTGCTGTTGCCGAACGAAAAGAATTCAGTTCAACACAGCTTCCGCTTAATAAAGAAAATAGTCTACTTCTTATTCTTGATACAATATGTGACTCAAAAAGTATTGGTTTGATAATTCTTACTGCTTTAGCTTCTGGCGCATGCGGAGTAATTGTTACAAAAGGTTGTGTTGATATTTATAATCCAAAGACTATACGTTCAAGTATGGGAGCTATTTTTAATATACCTGTAGTAAAAGTTGCAAATCTTAATGAAACAATCACTTTGCTTAAAAAAAATAATATATCAATTATAGCAATTGATATAAATGCTAAAAAAAATTATTTATCATATCAATATAAAGGTAAAATTGCATTACTTTTGGGAAATGAATCAAATGGTCTTAAATCTGCTCATGCTTCAAAAGCTAATGAAATTTTAACTATTCCTTTATCAAGTAGCCTAAAATCTTTTAATGCAGCTCTTGCTGCAAGTGTTATTCTTTATGAAAGACTTCGGCAGAACCTTCATAGTATTTAGGAACATTTAAATGCAAAAAAAACTTGAGGAAATCCTTAAAGAATGCAAGGAAGCATGCGCTAATTCCAGTTCAAGTCATGACCTTGAAAATATAAGAATCAAATTTCTAGGCAGAAAAGGTTCTATTACTTCTATTTTAAGAAATATAAATTCTTTAGATAAATCTGAAAAACCAAAAATCGGGAGCATTGCTAACGAAACAAAAAAACAAATCGAAAAGATAATTTCAGAAACACAAAAAACTTTAAAATCAAAAGAGAAATTACTAAAAATAGAACTGGATGAAATAGACATTACCCTTCCAGGGAGAAAAAACATCTCAGGAAAATTGCATCCTATTACACAGGTTTTAAATGAAACGATTGAAATTTTTACAAAACTGGGATTTCAGATAAAAGAGGGTCCAGAAATAGAACTTGATTATTATAATTTTGAAGCATTAAATTTTCCTTCAGACCACCCTGCACGTGATATGCAGGACACCTTCTTTGTTGAAGAAAAAATAATTCTACGAACACATACATCTCCTGTTCAGATAAGAACTATGGAAATTGAAAAACCTCCTCTGCGAATTATTGCCCCGGGCAAAGTTTACAGATGTGATTCTGACATATCACATACACCGATGTTTCATCAAATGGAAGGTTTTATGGTTGATAAAAATATTTCTTTTGCTGATCTAAAAGGAATGCTGGAACTTTTTATTCATGCTTTTTTCGGTAAAAATACAAAATTAAGATTCAGACCCAGTTTTTTCCCATTTACTGAACCAAGTGCTGAAATCGATATATCATGTGTTATATGTCATGGAAAAGGATGCAGAGTATGTAAACAAAGCGGCTGGCTTGAAATTTTAGGAGCAGGAATGATAGACCCAGAAGTTTTTAAATATGTTAAATATGATTCTGAAATTTTTACAGGATTTGCTTTTGGTATGGGTATAGAACGAATATCCATGCTGAAATTCGGGATAACTGATATTAGATTATTTTTTGAAAATGACCTCAGATTTTTGCAACAGTTTTAATATTGGGAGATATGCAGTGAAAGTAAGTTATAATTGGCTTAGAGAATATGTACCATTCAATATAAGTTCTGAAGAATTAGCTGCCAGATTAACATCTGCAGGCTTAGAAGTAGAAATGATTCATAATATTGGTTCAGAACTTCAGGAAATCATTGTAGGAAAAGTCCTCTCTGTTCAAAAACATCCAAATGCAGATAAATTATCTCTTTGCAAAGTAGATATTGGAGAAGAAAAACTTGATATAATCTGCGGTGCATCAAACGTTCAAAAAGATCAGAAAGTCCCTGTTATTTTAATAGGAAGCCGTTTGCCTGACGGTACAAAAATTAATAAAACTAAAATTCGTGATGTATATTCCTACGGTATGATCTGTTCAGAAAAAGAACTGGGATTAAGCGATAATGCTCTTGGAATAATGGTGCTTCCTGAAGAAATCAACATTGGGAAAAAATTTATCGATGAGATGTCTTTAAAAGATACTATTTTAGAAATAAATGTTACACCCAACAGACCGGACTGTCTGAGTATAATTGGCATAGCGCGTGAAATTTCATGTCTATTGCGTTTACCTTTTATAATTCCTGATTATAATTTAAAAGAAGAAGAAAAAGATGTATTTACATTTATAACAATAAATAACCATGTCCCTAATCTATGTCCTCGTTATACTGCAAGAGTAATATATGATGTTAATGTTGCACCATCACCTCTTTCGATGCGTCAACGTCTTCAATCTGTCGGTATCCGGCCAATAAACAACATTGTTGATATAACAAATTATATTTTAATAGAATTTGGACATCCGCTGCATGCGTTCGATTTAAGATTTATAAATGGAAATGTAATTCAAATACGACAGGCAAAACAAAAAGAAATATTTGAAACACTTGATAAAATTAAAAGAGAACTAACTTCCGATATGCTCGTAATTGGAGATGATAAAAATGTAATAGCTTTAGCAGGTATTATGGGCGGACATTTATCAGGGATAAAAGATGATACAACCAGTATTATCTTAGAAAGTGCTTATTTTTCACCATCTTCTGTTCGTAAAACATCAAAATTTTTAGGACTTTCAACAGAATCATCATATAGATTTGAGCGCGGAACAGATATTAATGGCCTTGTAAATGCTTCAAAAAAAGCAGCATTTCTTATAAATGATCTTTCGGGAGGAAAAATTGCCCGTGGTATGATAGATTCATATCCGCACCACCTGCCGCAAAAAACAGTTTCATTACGCCCTCTAAGAGTTAATAAAATACTGGGGACATCTATCCCTTTAACAGAAATAGAAAACATACTTGTAAGACTTAATTTTATCCCAAATAATATTGATAAAACAGATATGATTGAATTTACTGTCCCGAGTTTTCGTACAGACATAACACGTGAAATAGATTTAATAGAAGAAGTTGCTCGTATTTTTGGATATGACAGAATAAAAAGCACAATTCCTATAACTGCATTATCAAATAATTCATTACCAGTTATTCAAAACCTAATAAATAAAGTAAAAAATACTCTTATCTCTCAGGGGATAAATGAAACAATATCTTATAGTTTTATTTCATCTCTACAGTATGATAAAATATGTCTTCCGTTAGATGATAAAAAACGTCATGCAATCAAAATAAAAAACTGTCTTACTCCTGAACAAAGTTTAATGCGCACTCTTCTTTTACCAAGTATGATGAATACTTTAGACCTTAATTTTAAACATGGGAATTTTAATCTGAAATTCTTTGAAATTGGCCGTGTTTTTCTTCCAGAAGAAGGTTTTGAATTACCTTATGAAGAAATGTATCTAATTATTGCTTTAACCGGTAAATTTTCATCAGGTTGGGACACAAAAGAACATGAAGTAGACATTTTTGATTTAAAAGGAATAATGGAAACATTATTAAATAACGTTGGTTTAATAAATTGTAAATTTGTTAAAATAAATTATCCTTCTTTTAATCCAAACAAATGCTTTAGCATTGTAAATTCAGATATAACTCTCGGAATAGGAGGAGAAATTCATCCAGATGTTTTAGAAAATTATAAATTTGAACAACCAATTTTTACTATCGAATTAAGTATAGATAAAATCATGGCTTCAATTTCAAAATTAAATGAAAAAGTTTTTCAGCCATTATCTATATACCCTTCTGTTACAAGAGACCTGGCTCTCCTTGTAAAAAATAGCACTACATATGAACAAATTATTTCTGTAATTTCTGAAAGCGAGAAACATTTAATAGAAAAGATTGATCTATTTGATCTTTTCCAGGGTAAATCAATAGAACCAGGATATAAAAGCATGGCATTCAGAATAATATTCCGTTCACAAAAAAATACCTTGCAAGATGAAGATATAAATAAAATAATTAATAAAATATTATTAAATCTTTCAAAAAAACTTAATGTTGAATTAAGAAAGTAAAGGAGTATATTTATGGCAAAAATAAATTGCTGGGAATTTAAAAAATGCGGGCGAGAACCTGGTGGAAAAAATTCTATTGAACTTGGTCTTTGTCTCGCATCAATAGATACAGATTATAATGGTATAAATAATGGTAAAAATGCAGGCAGGCTTTGTTGGGCGGTGACAGGAACTTTATGCGGATCTGTTGTACAGGGGACATTCGCGGAAAAACGGCTTTCCTGTATGACATGCGAATTCTTTAAAAAAGTTAAAGAAGAAGAAGATCCAGATAAATTCGTTCTTTTAAAACCTGGACAGGTATATAAGAAAATTAATAAATGAGTGACCTTACAAAGCAATATTAAAGTTGTGTAAAATAAAATTTAGCACTCCACCAATAATAAAAGAATAAATTGTAATAAAAACCATAATTCCAAGTGCTACTTTCATCCCCCTTTCTTTTATCATTAAAAGAAAAAAAGTTATACAAGGGACAAATAATGTTATTACTACCAGACTTACTACAATCTGTATAGGATTTAATAATCCCTTTTGTGCCATCTTGTATAAACCTGCAGCTCCATAATCCCGTCTTAAAAATCCTATAATAAATATTGAAACAGTATCTTCCGGCAGCCCTAAAATCCCATTAATAATAGGCCCACCTGCATTTTTAATCAAAGATAAAAAACCAAACCAGTCAGTTAAAAATAAAATGATAGTTCCAAGAACAAATAATGGAACTGCTTCATATATAAACCACTTTGCCCTGGAATACGTTTTCATTAAAATATTTTTTATCTGAGGGAAACGAATTGGAGGGAGCTCAATTAAAAAAAGACTGCGATCTCCATGAATTATTTTGGAACCTATATAACCAACAATAAATATTTGAGATATAATTACTCCAAAAATCAAAACAACAGCCTTTGTTGATATTTGTGATGCAATTCCAAGCATAACTCCTAATTGAGCTGAGCATGGTACTCCAAGAGCTATTAATAATGTCGCAAGAATACGTTCTTTTTTAGTTTCAAGAATTCTTGTCGTCATACAAGCCATACTTCCACATCCTAATCCAAGAACAAATGGTAGAACTGCTTTACCAGTCATTCCTATTAAACGAAATACTCTGTCTGCCATTACTGTAAGTCGTGGTAAATATCCGGAATCTTCTAAAAAACTAAATGCAAGAAAAAAAGTAACTATTATAGGTAAAACTATGGAAAATGCATAAGTAATTGCCATAGTAAAAATTCCGTAATCTCCAACAAGTAGATTTTGTAAAAATTCCCATGGAAAAATGTGTTTAACAATATTAATAATAACCGGATTAATATATTCCCCGAATAATTTATTTTCCATTAAATC
>JACRDZ010000110.1 GCA_016212735.1 Candidatus Firestoneibacteriota bacterium
CTAGATGGAAGCGGATATCCTGATGGTTTAAAAGATAGAGACATATCTATTTCCGTAAGAATATTAACTATAGTTGATATTTATGATTCCCTTACATGCGAAAAACCGTATAGAGATAAAATCCCCATTCCCGAAGCTATTAAAATTATGCAAGAAGAACAAATAAAAGGATGGCTGGATGGCGATGTGTTAGAAATTTTTTTAAATAAAGTAATATACTCAAGATAAACAATAAAAAAAGGATACCGATTATTCGATATCCTTTAAACATACAGATTCAAAATAATTATTTCTTAATAAGTTTTCCAGTGATTACCAATACAACAAAATCCACAATAACTATTAATAATAAACCCATGCTTAAATTTATTCCTGGAGGTATTCCATGCATTTTTTTATCTCCTCTTAAATAATAATTTTAGTGACTTAAAAACTCTGTTATTTCAGCTAATAATTCATGTATAATATGATTTCCGATTAAAACAAATAAATTCAATAAAGTATAAGCTATTGCGCAAGTCCAAATCCAAGTGAGAACTTTAACTCTAAACGCTGGTTCATGATGCTCGATAACTTCGTGATGTGATTCTCCATGACTCTCTGTGTGTGCTTCTTCCATATTATTCCCCCCTTATATTTTTAAATATTTATTTGGTTTTTATTAGGTTTATAAATAGTTTAAAATTATATCATCTAATAAGATACATTAATTTATTATTAATGTCAAGTTTTTTTTACTTACTTATTTATTTTTTTCGGAACATCCGTAACATATAGAACAATAGCATCTTTTTCATCTCTATATCGAAATTTTTCACCTGTTTTACTATAAAGTATTTCTGCAATTTTTTTTCGCAGCCATGGTTCATTTAATTTATCAGTAAGTAATTTTTTTAATTCAAATAATATTTGTTCATCTATTTTTAAATTAGATAATGCTAAAGCAGCATAGTAACGGATCCATGTATCTTTTTCGTTATTTAAAGCTAAAATAAAAAAGTTTCTATAGCTATCATCAGCAATATCTCCCAGCAAATCCATGGCAAAAAGCTTTGAAAGATAATTAGTGCTGCGTGCGGCTTCAGATAATATTAAAGGATCATATGCCTCTTGAGAAAATACAGAAGAACATGACATCCATAAAATAATAAAAATAATGATACTGGCTTTTTTGTTCATGATATTCACCTCATATTTATTTGCAACTAAATACCTTCCACCTTCGGTCTATCAACCTAATAGTTATATTTATTTTATAATAAATTTTAAAATGTTATTATTTGCAGAATCGACTACATATAAGGATTTTTTAGAATCGACTGCAATGGAAACAGGTTTTATTATTTCACCCGGATGAATACCGTATTTACCAAAACTGCACAAAGGGCGACCTTCTTCATCATATATATATATGCGATCATGGTTAATCCCATAAAAAATTCTGTCATTATCCACTATTATATTTACACATTCCCATAAAGGTACACCTTGAGCAGGAACTATAATTGGAATACGTTTTACTATTTGCTCTTGATTGTCAACAATTTTAATCATGTATTTACGTTCACGATCTGTTTCAATCTGTTTATCCAATTCTTTCAATTTCAACCTTGCTTCTTTTTCTTTTTGCTGTAATTCATATTTTCTATCAGCAATGCTAATTTGCAAGTCTTCTTGTTTTTTGCGTAAATCATATTGTTGAGTTTGATAATCATATAAATCCTCTTTTTTACGCTTTATATCATCATATAAGTTATTTAACCGGTTATTATAATCAATTTGCTGATCATGCGGTAATGATGACATGAAAACATTGCTTTTCCATATATGTTCATAACCATCAATTAATTTATTTAGCGTCCATTGCATTTCTATCATTTTTTGCTCATTGTCTTTATATTGTCTTCTATAATAATCGTAATCTCTAAAAAACGGACTGTCTTTTGTATCTAATTTTTCTCTTTCCTCTACGTATTCGTTAATATCTTTAATCAAATTTTCACGTTCATAGGAATAATTTTCATACACATCTCTTTTGCTTAAAAAATAATATTGTTCCTTTTTATCAATGTGAATAAATTCATCTCCAGGTATAATATCCAAAGTATAAACTAATTTTCCCACATCATTTATTTTTTTGATAATATTTTTATCTCTTATAAACATATTGCCCGCAGCATCAATATTAATCGGGATTTGCTCAAGTTCATCTTTTTGTTTGGATAATTTACCGGCTGTATCAAATTCGAATGAGCCTTTTTGGTTTATCACATGTAAAATATTATTGTTATCTAAAAAAATTTCACCTGTAGTATTTGGAATGGAATAATTGAAACGATATGTTACTGCTTGATTATCATAAAATATATATCCGATACCTTCATCATTTTCAGCATAAATAGGGCATGTAATTGTTAATATACTAAATAATAATATTATTAAATTTTTTAAAAAAAACATTTTAGTAATCATATTATTTCCCTTTCATTGATTTTTATTTTACAAACATATTTTATTTAAATGATACTAACCCCATTAAATACTTAACATCTTTATCTTCTATTAAATATCTCATCCCAGCGTAATATCTTTCCTTGTTCAACATATTATCAACACCAAAAGTAAAATAAGTATTTTCATAAATACCTAATTCGTTAGAAAATCTCAATGCCGGTTTCCCTTCTTGATTAAAATTAAAAGCTGTGAACCCCGATGAAAGCTTATTATTAAGCAGCAAATAATTTGCTCCGACTCCACCGGTAGATTCAATAACCCCGGCGCGAAGAATTAATTTATCAAAGAAGAGCTGCCCTACCTCAACAGAGACTTTGCTGTTATCAGTTTCCCCTGCATTATTAAGTTCTACTTTATAATATTTTCCAGGCCGCGGTTCAAATTTAAAGATAAAAGCGTTTTTAAAATCCTTCTTTATGCTATTTTTAGTATTAGGAAAACGATAATCTAATTCGTATCCCCAGAAAGTTCTAATATCGGATATTTTTGTTATAACTTTACGAGAATCTATTACCAGTTCATTAATATTTTGATATAAATTTTTGTCAGTAACAAGCTGCCCTATTGTTCCTTCACCGCGATTTGCTTTGTCTGTAAGATCACGCAATGAAGACAAAGTCATTTTCAATTCCGGTGTAATCGATCTTGCTTCTTCTACGGTCTTATTTAAATTGTAATATAATGTTGAATCATTAACTAATTTTCCGAGTGTCCCTGGTCCTTTTTCGATTTTTTCCGAAATTGCAACAAAAGTATTTGTCATTTGATTTAACTTGTTTGTTATTGATTCCATATTAGATAATACAATCGAAAGCTTTTTTTGGTTCTCATCAGAAAATTTATTTATTGATTTTGTTAAAGCCAGAAGTTCATCAGCCAGATCAACAGTTTTTTTATCTAAAGAAGATGTAAGAGAATGGATGTTAGTTAAAATATTATTAATTTTTTCTTTGCTGCCGGATGACATATCTTTTAAATCATTTGAAAAAGAACTGAAATTTTGAGATGTCAATTGAATGTTTTTTTGATTAACACTGATCATTTTATTCAAATTTTCAAAAATACTATTTATTAAAGCTTGATTTTGTTTTATTAAGGCATTTAACCCTTGTGAAGTTTCAGCCATATTGGTCATTATAACATCCATATTGGCTTTTGATTTTTCACTTACAACAATATCAAGTGTTTGCTGCAATTTTAAAGTTAATGATTTAGTGTCAGACATTATTTCTCCAACTCCTACAGGATCAGTACCGATTAAGGGGGGATCGCCTTCCTGATAAAAAGGCGAGTCTGCGGGAACAGTTTTTATATCAATGTAACTTTCGCCGATTAATCCTTCCGAGCTAATAAATATTTGAGAATTTTTTTTGATTTTTGTATCTGAAGTATCTAATTGAACAATTACTATAACTTTATCATTATCAAGGTCAATTTTTAATACTTTTCCAATAATAACTCCGGAGATTCTAGCGTTAGCATTTAGTTTAAGATTTCCGACATAATTAAAAGCTATTGGGATTTCAGGACCAAGGTGTTTGAAAGGATTTAATTTACCAACGGAAAATGTCATGCTAAGAAGAAGTACCATGGCTATGAGTGACATTAGTCCGACTTTGAGCTCTTGTTTCATGAAATCCCCTGATTATATATATTAAATAATGTATAAATATTACTTCCACAATAACTAATTGTCAACCGATTTTTAAGAAGTTAATTGCCGGTTATAGAATAATAGCAGTCATATGATTTATTGTTTAATTCAATAAATATAAGTTAATTTGACAAATATATATATATTCTGATAACATTAGAAAATTATGCTTATCTAAAAAAGATAAACAATTATATATTTAAACCAGGAGGAATATTAATTATGTCACAGATTAGTCCGGAATTAGTAAGAGAACTACGTGAAAAAACAGGTGCGGGTATTATGGAATGCAAAAAAGCACTGGAAGAAAAAAATGGAAATATGGAAAGCGCTATTGAGTATTTAAGAGAAAAAGGGATAACAAAAGCAGTAAAGAAAGCCTCCAGAGAAGCTTCTGAAGGATGTGTGGGTACATATATCCATGCTGGCGGAAAAATCGGAGTTCTTCTTGAGCTTAATTGCGAAACCGATTTTGTTGCTAAAACAGATGAATTTCAAAGTTTATTAAAAGACATTGCTATGCATATTGCTGCAATGGATCCATCATATATTCAAAAAGAGGATGTTCCTCAGGAAATAATTGAAAAAGAGAAAAAAATTTATAAGGAACAGCTTGCAGGTTCCGGTAAACCGGATAATATATTGGATAAAATCGTTTTAGGTAAAGTTGCGAAATATTTTACAGAAGTTTGTTTACTCGATCAGCCTTTTGTTAAAACTCCAGAAAAGTCAATACAGGATATGATTAGAGAAAGCATTGCCAAGCTTGGTGAGAATATAGTTGTCAGACGTTTTACAAGATATAAGATCGGGGAAAAAGCATAATGAATCCAGGAAAAGGGGATAATAAGTGAAAATAAATTCACATGATAAACCTGTTTTTAAAAGAATACTTTTAAAACTAAGCGGAGAAGCTTTAATCGGGCAGCAAGGTTATGGGATTGATCCTGCTGTTGTTAATTCGGTTGCAGATCAAATCAAAGAAATTAAAAGTTTTGGTTTGGAGATTGCCATTGTGATCGGCGGTGGAAATATTTACAGAGGTGTGGCTGCAAGCGCGCAAGGGATAGATAGATCTTCTGCTGATTATATGGGTATGCTGGCAACAGTTATTAATTCTCTATGTTTACAGGATTCACTTGAAAAAAGAGGACTTTTTACTCGAGTACAAAGTGCTATTGAGATGGAAAAGATTTGTGAGCCTTATATACGACGCAGAGCAATAAGACATCTGGAAAAGGGGAGAATTGTTATATTCGCAGCTGGAACAGGAAGCCCTTATTTTACTACAGATACAACTGCTGCTCTAAGAGCTGTC
>JACRDZ010000114.1 GCA_016212735.1 Candidatus Firestoneibacteriota bacterium
AGCTATGTATACAAAACATACATATAGATTCACAGCTCTTGGTGAAGATGATAGTGTGAAATCTATTACAAGAGAAAACATTGTTGAATTTTATAATTCTCTTTGCACACCGGATAATATGGTTATTGCTGTTTATGGAGATATTAATTCGGATGAAGTAACACAAAAAATAAGTTCCATATTTAAAAAATTTAAAAATGAAAAAAAAATAAGTGTTGATATCCCGCAAGAACCGGATTTAAATACAATAAAAAAAGTTGAAAAAGAAAAAGAAAACATCACTCAGGCTGTTGTATATATGGGTTTTCAGGGAATAGATATTAAAAATACGGATGGTTATGCATTAGAAATAATTTCAGGTTTATATTCTGATCAGGGAGGGAGATTATTTACTAAAATCAGAGAAGAACAAGGACTGGCTTACTATGTTGGCGCTTATTCTCAAGCAGGGTTGGAGCGTGGTTCATATGTATTTTATGTGGGAACAGTTCCTGATAAGGTTGATACTTCAATAAGTATAATTCTTAAGGAAATAGAACGGCTTTGCAATGAACCAATCTCTCAGGAAGAATTAGACCGAATTAAAAAGAATTTAATCGGAGAAAACGCTATTGCGCTTCAAACTAATGAATCACAGGCATTTGGAGATGCTTTGAATGAATTATATGGATTGGGTTATGACAATGCTTATAAATTTGAAGAAAGAATAAATAAAGTTACCCGTGAAGATATTCAAAATGTTGCCAAAAAATATTTTACATTAGACCGCTATGTTTTAACAATTCTCAAACCTAAATAAATAAAAGGGCAACCGCAAGGGTTGCCCCTACAGTATGCTGAATAGTTACAAAATAAGTTCGTTTGCATTGTATTAATAATGTGCTAACATTTAATTAAACAATATATACTCAAGCTAAACAGGTTTGCGAATTAATAGCGTCATCTGTACATCATCTTGCAACGCTTTTCATTCGCAAAATCCTCAACGTAGCACAGCTACGTCTGCGGTTTTGCAAACGAAAAGCGTTGCAATCTGAAGCACATCTGTTCGCTCTGAATTCGCAAACCTGTTTAGCTTGAGTATAACTTAATTAAGGAGGGTAATAAAATGTATACAAATACTAAAATGTGCTTGCTTGTTTTATTTATTATGTTAGGGGTGGCTAATATAACATTAGCTGCTAGTTCAGTAACTCAATCCGTAAATTTTCAGGTATCAGCTGTTAATGAAATTACTGTTGCCGGTGCACCAAGTTTAACAATTAATACTGGTACAGCAGGGTCTGATTTAAGTGATGTAACTGCTGCTGCAACATATAGTATTACAACAAATGGATCAGGGAAAAAAATCACAGGACAGATTACAACCGGTGGTGATATGCCTTCAGGTACTGCTTTGAAAATTAATCTTACTGCTCCTACAGGCGGAACAAGTGCATTAACTCAAACCTTAATATCTACAGGTTCTGTTGATCTTGTAACAGGTGTAACAAAAACTTTAGGGTCAGGTCTTGGAATAACATATACTTTTTCAGCTTCAGTTGCTGCAGGTGAAGTATCAGGGAGCAGAACTGTTACTCTAACTATTACTAACTAAAGGATTTTAGATGAGGAAAAAGGTTAGAGTATGCAAAATATTACTGATAAGTATTGGCATTATAATGTTTTTTATGATTAATGTAAAAGCTATTGATATTGCTGCAACTGGAGGATGGACACAAACAATAACTTCTGCCAATTTAATCAGCGGAGCCGGAAGTAATTTAGTAAATACGTATCAAAGTGCAACAAATGCAACAAGAATAAATATTACTAATTGTATAAATAATAATGACAATTGGAGAGTTGATATTAATAGAACCGATGTTTTATGGGATGCAGGTTTTGTATTGTCTGCTCGAAGAACTTCTAATGGTACGGGAGGTGGTTCTATAAATGGTGGTATTGCTTATATGGTAATACCAACAGCTGCTCAACAATTTTTTACCGGCAGTGGTAATAGAAGCACAATAAACATAAGATATAGATTAAGTGGAATGTCAATAACGATAAGTCCTAATAATTATAGTACTATTATTACTTATACTGTAGTTGATATTTAATTTTATTATTAGAGGGGAATAAATTGAATAAAATAATTTTTTCTTTTCTTTTTATAATTATGATATTGAATAATTGTTTTGCCGGTATCTCTGTTATAGGCGAATTATCTCAGAAAAAAATCGTTTCTTCCGGTGAGAAATCCGAAGGTATAGTACTGCTAAAAAATACCGAAGATAATCCAGGTAAAGTTAAAATTTATCTGACTGATTATCTTTTTTTTGCTGATGGGAGAAGTATTTATGGCAGCGCCGGAAGCTCACCCCGTTCAAATGCTAATTGGATTTCTTTTAGTCCTAATATTCTTGATATACCAGCAAATGGCATGGCAACTGTTTATTATACAATACAGGTTCCTGAAGATGATTCTTTAAAAGGTGTGTATTGGAGTATAATAATGGTAGAAATATTACCAAATGCAGTAATTGAAAATAATAATACAGATAAACATTTGCTCGGTATTCAGACAATATTACGTTATGGGATTCAAATAATTACCAATATTAATGACTCAGGAGAACAAAATATAAAATTTCTGGACAAAAAACTTATTTTACAGGATAATAAAAATGTTTTACAGCTAGATATTGAAAACACAGGTGAGCAAATGCTTTCGCCTGTCGTTTGGATTGATCTTTATAATAGCTTCGGTAAAAACATCGGTCGTTTTGAAAGTAGTGAAAAACGTATTTTTCCAAGTTGTTCTGTAAGACATGGTATTGATTTATCAATTGTCCCAAAAGGAAAATACAAAGCTTCAATAATAGTTGATAATAAAAATGAATATGTATTTGGCGCCTATTATGATATATTAATTGAATAATAATGAATAAAAAAAAACTCTTTTTTCTTATTTTATATTTTTTTTTCTTCTCCTATTTTCATCTTTATTAGCTGAAAATAAAATAATTGAATTAGAACTCACCTCTCCAATACGAGCCGAAACCGAACCCAGGAAAATTTTAACAAGAAGTTTTATTGTTAAAAATAATAGTTATAATGAAGAATCTTTTTTCGAAGAATTACATCTGCCAAAAAACTGGCAGATAATTGGTCCTGGTCAAAATATTTTTAAATTGAAACCTAAAGAAAGTCAGGTTAGATTATTTTCTTTTCTTGTCCCTATTTCCGCATCCAGCGGTCAATATGAACTTACATATTTTATTGGAAGTCAGCGTGAATATGAAATCAATGAGAGTGTTAAGTTTTTTATTGATGTTTCATCATTAGAGAAGATAGAAGTTATTGTTGAAGATTATTCTAAAATGATTATTGCAGGTGAAATTATTAATATTCAATGCCGATTAATTAATAGAGGTAATAATAAGGCAAGAATAGAGCTGGAACTAAATGGTGACCCTAATTATTTAATTTCAATTGAATCTAATGTTGTTATTTTAGAAGCTGGAACTAATAAAATAATAAATTTTAAAATAAATACAGATAAAAATTTAAAAATACGAACAAAATATATTCTTAATATTAATGCACTTACCAAAAAACAGGGTATTGAAAAGAGCTTTATTGCAGATTCTAAAACACTGTTAATTGATATCATGCCAAAAATATCCGGAGATTTTGACCCTTATCATAGAATCCCTTCCAAAATAAAATTTATTAATATAAGTGAAGATGATAAAAATAGATTTCAAATTGAATTTTCAGGTAAAGGCAGTATAAATGAAAAAGGTGATAAAAAAATTGAATATTTAATTAGACAGCCAAATGTTAATGATGAAATACCTTTTGGAGATATTGAAGAAACATTTATGTCTTATTCAGATATGTTTATTGATTTGCATCTGGGAGACAAGGCTTATTCTCTTTCTCCATTACTTGAAGAACATAAGCTGGGCAGGGGAGCTGAAATTGTTTATCATCCTGAATATTATACTTTAGGAATGTTTAATATTGAAAATAAATTTGATCAAAATGGTGAAAAGGAATTGGGGCTATTTTTTAAATATAATTTTTTTGATAATAAATTTGGACTTAAAACAAATTTTTTAAATAAAGATAAGGACAAATTCAGTGATAAGTTTTTAAGTGTTCAAACCAATCTAAACCTTTATGAAAAATCAAATATTAATTTTGAATTAGCTGCAAATTCAAGTGATAGAGAAAAGAATTTCAAAGATAATGCTTATAGCGTTAATTTTAACGGGAAACCCGGTGAAAACGTTTTTTATAATTTTACAAAAACTCGTTTTGGCCCAAATTTTTATGGTTTTTACAGAGACTATGATGCTTTGTCAGGCAAAATAAATTTTCCTATTAATTTTAAAATTAAAGGAAATATAGGTTACAATGAATATAGAAATAATTTAAATTTGGACACAACATTAAATACATCTGCTGCATATGAAAAAAATTATACTGCCGGTATTATTTATGCGTTTTCTTCAAATATAAATACTTCTTTTGATTATTTAAAATTACAGAGTAAGGATAATATTATGTCTTCAGATTTTGATTATGAAGAAAATGCGATTAAATTGGGAATGAAATTTAATTTTGATTTTCTTGGGATTAATGTATATGCTGAAAAAGGGAATTATTATGATAAAGTATTAGATTTAACCAATAATGATTTGGAGAAATATAGTTTTTTTACATATTTTAGCCCAGGTTCAAATCAAAATTATAGTTTTTTTATTAATACGGGGCACAATAGTTTTATAAGTGTTCCAATAAGAACAAAATCAGCCGGAGTTTCCAGCAGCTGGCAGTTTAATAGGGATGCCTACTTAAGAATTGAATATCAAAAAAATAATTTTCATTCGGAAGCATTAAAAGAACAGAATTATGTTTTTTCAAATTTTTTATATACATTTCCTAATAACAACTCATTGTATTTTAGAAGTACATGGTCTGATAATAAAGATAGCGCACCCGGTACAATGGTTTATTTGGGATATTCTATTAATTGGGGTATTCCTATTGTTAAAAAACAAGGTATAGGGAATCTTATGGGTATAGTTTATGATGCAGAAAAACCAGGGAAAATACCACTCCCTAATGTTTTATTGTTAATGGACGATATGTCAGCTGTTACAAATCAAAATGGTGAATTTATTTTTCCATCACTAAGTCCGAGAACATATAATTTATGGGTTGAGAAGATATTTATTGGGCTGGATCGAGTTACAATAGAGAAATTGCCAATTCCAGTTGAAGTCCATCCGGGTGTAACAACCAATATTGAAATTGGTGTTGTGACTTCTGCAAGGATTTTTGGTAAGTTGTCTGTGTTTGCTCAAAAAAATGATCTTAAAGAAGCAACTGAAAATAATAAAGATGCATCAATAGTTGGTCCAGGTATCTTAAGTTCAAATACGAGCTTTGATTCAAGTAATTACGAAGAAGTTGAGGGTTTAAAAAACATTCAAATAGAACTAACTAATGGCAAAGAGATAATGCAGCATTTTACAGATAATAAAGGTGAATTTTCTTTTAGAGATTTAAGACCCGGTAATTGGACGATTATTGTATCAGATGCAAATCTTCCTGAATATCATTATTTGGAAAACAAAGAAATCCATTTTGAATTGAAACCTGGTGAAATAAAAGATGTTGAGATTAGAGTTTTACCTAAGATTAGATATATTCGGATTATAGAAGAAGGGGAGATAAAGCAAGAGAAACGGTGATGTTTCCCAGAGTTGGGAGTAGGGAGTTTGGAGTTCAGAGACACCTTAACTCCCAACTCCTAACTTTAATCCATGTGATCTCCGGTGGGGATAAGAATCTCATTGGTGGTCCCCATGTACCGGTTCCTCTGCTAATATAAATATAAAAATCGTTGAACTTGTGTAACCCTTTATATATAGGATAAGAAAGTGATACAAATAAATTAAATGGAAATAATTGTCCATTGTGCGTATGTCCGCTCAATTGCAAGTCTACTCCCAGTTCCTGAGCTTTTTTATAGTCTTTGGGTTGATGGTATAAAAGTAATGTAAATAAATTTTTATCGATATCCTTCATGGTCTGAGATAAATCAGTATCTATTGATTTATCGAAAATTTTTACAGCAGGATCATCAATGCCAACAATATTCATTATTCCCGGAATTATTTTAACTTGATTTCTTAAAAGCGTAATATTTGTATTTTTCATAAATAAAATAGATTTATCAATTCCTACATAAAATTCATGATTTCCGGTTACCGCATATTTCCCGTATTTTGGTTTAACATCTGCTAGCAATTGATATAATTCTTCAATGTGATTTACATCCTTATCTAATAAATCCCCTGTGATTACCAGTAAATCAGGATTGATTTTTTTTATCATATCTGTAATCTTTTGAAGTTTCTTGTTGCCGACTAATATGCCAAGGTGAACATCTGATATTTGAACTATATTAAAGGAATCATTGTTAATCCGTGTTTTATGATTAGGGATATCAATTGTAGTTATTTTAATATTATTTGCTTCGTAATATGCGTATATACATATTACTAAAGACAGAAAAAATATTATAAAAGGTGTATATGTTTCTTGATTTATTTTTATATTAAATAATTTAAATGAAATAATTGAAATATCATATGATAAAAATAAAAAAAACACATAAAAAATAAATCCCATCCATATAGAAGAAACAACAATAAAATCATGGCTGACTTCACTTTGGAACTGTCGTTCCAGCAACTGTCCCAACGGTAGGGAAATAGACATTAAGAAGAAAAAAGAATATAAAATTATTGTTGAATTTTTGGACAAGATAATAAAGTTTAGTATTCGATACGCTATATAAAAATGTATCCCGCCGTATATAGACAAAAAAATAAATAAAAATGCAATCATACCCGCGCGCATAAAAAATAGTCCTTTATAAAAGTTTGATATTATTTATTATAGCATAATAACCGCTGTTAAGCATTATTTACCGTACAGACAGGCAGGGTAGCGTATTAAAATTTATTTGTATCTTAAAGTTCCATAGGTGTTAAGTCTTTGTTGTCATTCTGAGCGAAGCGAAGAATCTGTTTTTAAAGCTGTAAAGCGGATTCTTCGCTTCGCTCAGAATGCCTATAATCTATAAAAATTGATAAGTATATAAAAAAAATTAAGTTTTTTGCTTGACAATCCGATAATATGGTCGTATAATAATAAAAGAATACAATAGTACCTAAATATTAATATATGCATGTATATTAATATTATTGTAGGAGAGATACCGATGGATGTAATGACTGCTAAGATGCGAGCGCTTAAGTTTAAACAAAAAAAAACAAAAAATGGTAATAGGATTGTTTCTGTTTTTTTGCCTAATGTTAAGCCTGCAGCGCTATCGCAACTCGAAAAGATTGAAACTGTTGATGTGAAGAATGCTCCTGCCCCCAAGAAAGATTTAGTTCCTGGTGTAGACCAGTACATTGTGCCATCTGTTGAAGATATATCTGCGCTTGGAAAAAAGGAAATAAGACAAAAGAATATACAGCTTAGAATCGATCAAATAAAAAGTTTACGGGAATTTACGTTTAAAAGCGGAGATTTAAAGGGGTCTCAGCTGAATGAAAGTCAGATTTGCAGAGCAGCACTTGATCTTCTTTTCTGGCTTGATATTAATCCGATGCAAGTAGAAACAGAAGAAGAATTGTTGGATTTGATTAAACGTAGTGTTAAAAAAATATAATACGATAATATTGTATTATATTTATATGATAGTATTATCATATTATCATATTGCATGTTTTGATAACGGTGCTTATTTTTAGCATCTTTAAATATATGATAACAAATAACTAAAATATTTTTTTAATATTAAAAAAAGGACAAAATATGGAAGAGATGAGAGAGATTTGGGTTAAATATAAAACAAAACCGGATTATGGAACAAGAGAAATTTTAATTAAGAAATATTTAGGATTAGTTAGGTATGTTGTTAATCGTATAGAAATGTGCTTACCTCCTGATATGCCTAATAGTGAGTTGGATGATCTTTTGACTTGCGGAGTGATAGGTCTTATGGATGCGATAGAAAAATTTGATATAAAAAGAGAAGTGAAATTTAAAACCTATGCTCTGCCCAGAATAAAAGGTGCGATATTGGATGAGCTCCGTGCTATGGATTGGGCTCCGCGTTCAATCAGAAAAAAAGCCAGACAGGTTGAAGAAGCTTATGCAAAAATTGAGAGTAAGTATTTAAGACCTGCTACGGATGAAGAGGTTGCTGAAGCGCTTGAAATCAGCTTATACGAGCTTCATTCACTTCTTAATAAAGTTAGTCAGACATTTTTTCTGTCTCTTGATAAAGTTTGTGGTGTTAAAGAAAATGGACAAAATATTCCAATATTAGATATAATAGAAGATACAAAAAATATGAATCCGGATATGGAAATAGAGTATAATGAACGAATAGAAATATTAAAAGAAGCAATCGATAAATTGCCGGAAAGAGAAAAAGTTGTAATAGCTTTATATTATTTTGATGAATTAAATTTAAAGGAAATAGGACAAATCCTTGATGTATCGGAATCCAGAGTATCTCAGATGCACACTAAAGCGATTTTGAGATTAAAATCAAAGTTGGTCAAATCACAGCAGGAAGTTTTGGTTTGAAACCATTTTAATTTGCAAATTGTATAAAATAATAAATTGAAAATTAATTGGGAGTTTAAATTGTCTAAAACAGCAAAAAAAATTGTTCGTAATCCTGATATAGTCTGGCGTAATGAAATCGATGATAAAGAAATAATTAAGTCGATAGCGCAGGGAGAAGATATATCTCAAAAAGGTACAGTGCTGCTTGTGATTTCAGATATGATTCATGAGCTGAATTTTATCGGTGGTAAAATATGGGTTCTTTGTGACTCTACACGCAAGGAAGAAGATATTGTTAATGAATTATTAAAAATATTTGATGCAGATGAATCGCAGCTTCGTTTTGATGTTCATACATTTATTTCCAAATTGATAAAGGATGGATGGTTGCAGTATGTTTAAAATACCTTTATTTATCAATTGGAGCCTTTCCACCAGATGCAATTTTAATTGCAATCATTGTTATTCTCGTCTTGAAAAAGCTGAAGAATTAACCTTCGAAGAAAATAAAAAAATTATTGATATTTTTTCAAAAAATAAAATTCCATTTATAAATTATGGAGGCGGAGAACCGCTGCTTGTCTCATATTTATCTGAAATTACACGCTATGCGGTAGATAAAGGACTCCATGTTTCCATGTCTTCAAATGGTTATCTGCTTGATGAAAATATGGCTTTAAAAATTAAAAATGCCGGATTTTCCAAAGTTGAAATCAGTATAGACAGCCATATTCCTGATATTCATGATCTATTTAGAAATAAGCAAGGAAGTTTTGAAAGAGCAAAAAATGCTATAATAGCTTTACATAATGCGAAAGTTACAGTAGATATTTCAAGTGTAATATGTCAGATTAATCATAAAAATTTTCATGGAATTGTTGATCTTGCAAGGGAATTGGATGTTCGTAAAATTTCTTTGCATAATTTTAAATGCAGCGGAATGGGTTTTTGCAATAGAAGCGAGCTCGACCTTACAAGTGAAGAATGGAAAGAGTTTTATAAGCAAGCGCTTAAAATGAAAAAAGATGAGAAAGATATTGTTTTATCTTTGGATGACCCGATAATCAATTCTCTCGAAGAATATAAAATATTAAAAGATAAAGTTCATTCTGTTGAAAAAGGAAGCATTTGCGGTAAGCTTTCTCTTGCGATTAAATCCAATGGAGATATTACACCGTGCGGGTTTTTACCGCTTGTAATAGGAAATATGTTAAAAGATGATTTAATAGATATGTGGAATAATTCACCGATTTTGAACTCAATGCGCAATAAAAAGCCTCAAGATAAATGCCAGAGTTGTTCTCATTATACGGATTGCATAGGAGGATGTACTTCACGTGCTTATGCATTAACCGGTGATATTAATTCACCTGATCCGCATTGTTGGATAAAATAAAGCCCTTAGGGTCTGTGTAAAAATAAATCAGATGAATTCCCCGGAATAAAAATTGAAAAAAATTTTATTAATAATATCATAATCTCATAAATTAATCCTAAAATCAACCACACTATAATTAATCTGAAAATATCTTCTAGCCCCAGTAATTGAATAGTTAAGAACATAAGAAATATCCATATTATTCGATGGTATTGCTTTAAATATTCAACATTACATATTTTATAATAAGCAAGTAAAAAAGACAATGGCAGTATCTCAAATAGAAATCCTATAAGCAGAGTTGTGTAAAACAAAAATTTTATATATTCATGCGCTGAGATCATTGGCATAAGCCATGAAGGAGCCGATGATAGAATTGTTTTTAACAATAATGGAATTATGTAATTATAAGCTGTCCATGTACCCAGTAAAAAACAACTGATAGTTATAAAAATAAATAAACTTAAATATTTTTTTTCTTTTTTGTAAAGTCCGGGAGATAAAAATTTCCAGAATTCACCAATAACAACAGGGATGGCAAAAATTATACCAAAAAAAAATGCTAATTTTAAATGAATGGTTATTCCATCCAGAGGAGAATAACAAACTAAATATGGTAATATAAGAATGCTTTTTTTAAGAATATTCTGACTGAAATAATAAGCTATGCTTGTTCCGATAATAATTGCCATCAATGAAATAATAATTGTATAACGTAATTCATTTAGATGTTCAATAATAGTCATCGAGGGATTTTTCATAGAAGTCATATTACTCCGAATATAAGTAATTATTTATCAGCATATTTAGCTTGAGTATAGCATATTGATTCCTCTTGACATAATTATTTTATTATTATACTATTTTATTGTACAACTTAACTCTCCTTACAGATAATGCCAAACATTATCCAATGCCTAATTTAAAGTTGAAATTACCAGGTAATTTAAAATAAGGAAAAGGAGTCCAATTTTGAAAGTATTAGGGATTGACCCGGGTATAGCTCTTACAGGATATGGCATTATTGAAAGCAGTGGAAATAAATTAGCTCCTTTAGCATATGGATGTATCACTACTCTTTCAAACGATACGCTAACACATAGATTAAAAATTATATATCACGATTTAATAGAGATAATAAATAAATATGAACCCGAAGTATTGTCTGTTGAAGAGCTGTTTTTTGCAGCTAATACAAAAACCGCAATTACAGTAGGACACGCTCGTGGGGTAATTATTCTTGCAGCTGCTAATTCAAATATTTCTGTTGCTGAATATACTCCTCTTGAAATAAAGCAAGCATTAACAGGATATGGCCATGCTGAAAAACATCAAGTTCAAAACATGGTTAAAAATTTGCTTGGATTATCGTCAATCCCTAAGCCGGATGATATTGCTGATGGGCTTGCAGCATCTATTTGTCATATCAATTCCTACAAACTAAAACAATTCAATAATACAAAAAAACTAAAAAGGTAAAAATGATTTATTATGTTAAAGGACGATTGGAGTTTAAATCACCGGGCAAAATTGTTATTGAAACTAATGGAATAGGTTATCAAATTTTAATACCTGTATCTACTTTTAATAAACTTCCGGATATTAATGAATCAATAAAAATATATACACATTATCAGGTTCGTGAAGATACTGTAAATCTTATTGGTTTTTATACTCTTGAAGAAATGGAATTATTTGAAAAATTAATAACAGTATCTTCAATAGGTGTACGTTCTGCGATTAATATTTTATCGAATATTTCTGTTAAAGATTTTAAAGAAGCAATCATATTAGGTAATCTCGCGTTGCTCACTACAATCCCGGGAATAGGCAAGAAAACAGGGGAGAGAGTAATCCTCGAGCTTAAAGATAAAATTGGGACAATTAGTGATGGATTTATTAATAGTGCAAATGAAAATAACAATGGTTCGGTTTTAAATGAAGCTATTGATGCGTTAGTTTCATTAGGATATAAATTACCTGAAGCAAGAAGCGCTGTTTTACGAGCAAAAGAAATAATAGGTAAGGATTTTTCTTCAGGAGAATATCTTAAGCAAGCATTGAAAAATTTAGGGAAATAATTATTGCAATTTTTTCTTAAATATTTTTTGATCTATTCTAATATAATTAGTTTCATTTGTATTTAAAGCAAATTCAGCAGATGTTCCATTTTCATAAAATAAATATAATGTATCACCGATAACCTTAAATTTTCCATTATTACTTAATTTGTTTTTTTCAGGATTTTCAATTTCCCAATTAAAATCTAATCCAAGATTTGAAAAACTAGAATAAAGATCAAATTTATTTTGAATAAAACGTACATTTCCATGAAAAGTTATGGTTTTTTCAGCGTTTTCAGATGCATACCATGTTCCAATTAGAATATTCATAGTGTCTGTATCTGCTTTAATTGAACGTGTAATTTTAAAGGATCTTAAAAGTGAAAGATTGATTTTGCGAAATATTTCAAAAGATTCTTTATCGGTTAAAAGTAATGCAAAAACGTAGTAATTTTCATTAATATCAATTAGGGCAATTAATTCACCAAGCATTGGTTGGTTTGATGTAACAAATCCTTTGTATTTTATGCTTATCATATCCTTGCCGCTAATATTCAACTTTTCTTGTGTGGAATATTCAATTAAAATAGGAAAGCGTTCATTTAATAATTGATGTCTTTTTTCAAGGATTTGTTGTATATCTTCATCATATGCAATTGATGTGTATATCATTATTTCAGCTTTATTTTCAGGATATTTTAAATAAATAATTTTTTTATTTTCATCATCTTTTTCTATAATCCATTCACGCGGATATTTAAAAGAGAATAAACCTTTTTCTTCATGATAAACTTTAATGGCAAAATCAGGAAATTCTCCGACTTCTTGTAATAATGTTTTTTTTGTATCTGTTAAAAGAGGTTTGGAGCGAATAAATGGAATATCTTTTTTTAGAGTTGAATTTTGTGATGTGGAATCATAATAGTCGATATTCTCAGTATCTGCAGCTTCAATATTTAAAATTTTTGCGTCATTATCGATTATTTCAGAAGCCATAAGGGTATGCAATAAACTAAAAATAATAATGAAAGGGAAAAATAGGATATTTAATATTTTTTTTTTCATCTGGCTATCCCTTTCCTTAAAAAAGTTATATAGCTTATTTATTTTATATTTTCAAATAATTTTTGTCAATTTAATAATAATTTAAGACATAGGAAATTGAAAAACGAGATTCTTCGCTTCGCTCAGAATGACATTCATGTGAAGTGCCATTCTGAGCGAAGCGAAGAATCTAATTTAATAATAAACTTTCATTAAAAAAAGCCCTCGTGCCGGTGCAGTACGTCCAGCATTTATCCGATTTTTAGATAATAAAATGTTCTTAATTTCAGCAGGATGAAAATTTCTTCTGGCATTTTCTAATAATGTTCCAACCATAATTCTTATCATATTATGTAAAAATGAAGGTGCTTCAAAATCAAGGTGGACAAATTCATTTTCTTCAGTAATATTTATTTTATCTATCGAGCGAATGTATTGAACGTCATTTGATGTTATGGGTGTAAATGATTTAAAATTATGTTTACCTAAAAAATACTGAGAAGCTTCTTTAATGTGTTCAATTGAAAATTTAAATGGATAGAAATATGAATAATTAAGATTAAACGGAGAATGAGAACGGCATACTATATATCTATAATGCTTTTTTTTTGCATCAAATCTTGAATGAAAATCAAGAGGTGCATCTTCACAATTTGCTATATATATATCAGGAGGTAAACAACTATTAATGCCTTGTTTTAGATTCCACAATGGGATTTGAATGTTGGCTTTAAAATTAGCTGTTTGTCCTTTCGCATGCACACCAGCATCTGTGCGTCCTGCGGAATTCAATCTAATATCAAGATGTATTATTTTTTTTATTGCATTTTCAATTATTTCTTGTATGGAAATGGCATTGGTTTGAAATTGCCATCCGGCATAGTTGGTCCCATCATATTCTATCGTTAATTTAATATTACGCATATTTCAAATTTATGGATTTTCCATTGTATAGATTTCTTTGTATTTATTATAAGAATACATTACTTTTTTTACATAATCATGTGTCTCATTGAATTTTACCATGGTTAAAAATTCATCAACATCTTCTTGATCGGAACATTTTTTTATCCAGCGTTTAACATTTTCAGGACCGCCATTATATGCAGCCAGTGCATGAAATTTATTATCTTTAAATTCATCCAATAGATATCTAAGATACCATATCCCCATTTTTACATTTGTCTCCGGGTCATTTAATAAATCCACCGAAAATCTTTTTATACCAATTTGTTTGGCAACAAATTTACCCGTAGGGGATATAATCTGCATAAGACCAAAAGCTTTAGCACGTGAAAGTGCTTGTGTTTTAAATCGGCTTTCTTCTCTAATAACCGCATAAGCTAAGAATGGATCAATGTTATATGATTGTGAATATTTCTCAACATATTCGGAAAAATAATTCGGATATAAAAATTTTTTAATAACTGCAGGCAGAAAAGTTTCATCTTTTATATATATTTTATTGTCTTTATCTGATAATAGTCTTATTAAACTTTCAGTAGATGCAATAGCTTTATAATATTGCTGGTTTTCTTTGCTGGCAACGATATAGGTATATAGCAATTCAACATCTTTGTAATCAACTCTGCGTAGTTTTTGAATTTCATTTGATGCTTCATCATATAAACCTAAGCTTAAAAGTTCTTTTATTGTATTTAAAGATGCATATCGCTGGTCGAAATCATTTGTATAATTATAATTTTCTATGAAAGAATCCAAAAGCTTATCTGCTGTTTCGATGCTATCATTTTCAAATATTTTTGGCCAAACTTTTAAATCTTGATAAAATTTTGTTATGTTCTTTTGAGCATTTAAAGCGAGATCAGTATTGTCATACAAATTAATTATTTTTTTAAAATTTTCTATTGCTTTATCATATTGTTTATTTTTATAATAATTTGTTGCCAAATTGTATAATTCAATTTTTTCTTCATCTTTAAGAGATTTAAATTTATTTGCATTAATCCAATTCAATTTTTCTTTTGCTCTATAATAGAAGAAATTTTTTGAATTATATGAATTTGATAATAATTCTTTGTAAACCTTACTGGATGCTGTCCAATCTTCCATTTTTTCATAACATTTTCCATTCCAATAATTTGCTTCAACAGCGTAAGAACTTTGCGGAAAAGAGGTATATAGCATATTGAAATATTTAATAGCTTCTTTTAAATTGTTTTGCTGCATGTATATACAAGCAATATACCAATAAGCATCATCTGCATATGTACTCTGCGGATATTTTTCTATTAACTGCAAATATGTCTCAATTCTACTTGTATGATTTTTTTTGCTTTCATAATATCCGGCAATTTTGAATAGAGCACTGTCTCCATATCCGCTATAAGAATATTCAGTATCAATTTTTTTATATAACCATAAAGCACTATCGCCATTTTTAACAGCCATATAAGAATTAGCGAGCTCAAAAAGAGAATCAACATAAGTTTCATTGTCAGAATAACTTTGTGTTGCAATCTTAAAATAATCAATCGCCTTCCAGAAATTAAAACGTTTATAATATGATTTGCCTATCATATTATAAACGCTATTATTTAGAGATTTATCCATTTTTTTATCTATAATTTCTTTAAATTGAGCAATGGCGTTTTTATAATCACGATTATAAAAATATGCCATACCGCGATCCCAGATATAGTTAGCATTAAGAGTAAATTTAAATGAAGGATAATTTTTTTCAATATGATTTATGCGTATTAAAGATTCCGATACATGCTGGCTTTTTGGATATAAGCTTATAATTTTTTGATATATAGAAAACGCATCCATCCATTTAGTCATTAATTCATAAATTTCCCCTTTTTTTAACAGCACCATGGATGCATTCCATGAAGGGGATTTTTCTGAAATAATATTTAGTATATCAATACTTTCTCGATATTTGTTATTTTTTTCATAACAAATAGCAATGTTAAAATATGAGTCATTTAGATATGAACTGTTGGGATATTTTTTAATTAATAATTCGTAATAATTAATTGCATAATGATATTTATTATTTATTTGATAACATTCTGCCATATGAAAAAGTGCATAATCTGATAAAACTGTTTCTTTTTGAGTAACCAGGAAGTAATAATCAATGGCTTTTGAATAGTTTTTTGCTTGATGGTATGTGCGAGCAATTAAATATTGATAATTTATAGAAATTTCATCAATATATTTTGTATTATCTAAAATTTCACCTAATTCATAATCTGACTCTATTAATTTAATGGATTGATCATATTTATGATCTTTATATAGAGTTTTAATATTCCCTAATGTTTTATCGAGAGTTGAAGCATATGAAATATTATTAAAAAAAATCAATGTAATTAAGTTTATGTAAATTGCTTTTCGCATTAGGACACCCCATATAAAAATTTAGTTATATATCAATTATACTATATTATTATTGAATATCAAAA
>JACRDZ010000115.1 GCA_016212735.1 Candidatus Firestoneibacteriota bacterium
ATTATTTTTTAATTCAGGATCTGCAAGCTCTTTAGGATTCCACGATCCGCTAATAGTGCGTTCAGGTAATCCATTATGCAGAAAATCCATATCAAGGTTGCAGACAATTTCATTATTAAAATATATTATAAGTTTTTTGTTTTCTGTAATACGTCCCAATACTGTGCTTTCAACGTTATAATCATTAAAAATCTTTTGAACTGCTTTAAGATTTAATGGATCTATTGCAAGTACCATACGTTCTTGAGATTCAGATACCCATATTTCCCATGGGGCAAGACCGGGATATTTCAAAGGCGCTTTTTCAAGATATATTTCTGCTCCTCTATTGCTTGCCATTTCACCGACAGCAGAAGAAAAACCTCCTGCACCGCAGTCTGTAATAGCGCAAATATATCCTTTATCCCTGATTTTTAATATTGCATCAAACAGGCGTTTTTCTTCAATTGGATTACCTATCTGGACTGCACCGCTGGATATTTTTTCTGTTCTGTCAGTCATTGCACCTGAAGAAAAAGTTGCTCCATGAATACCATCACGGCCAGTTTTACCTCCTGCAGTTATAATTAAATCTCCATTAACAGGGGCACCTTTATGTGCATATTTAACAGGTATAAGTCCGTATGCACCAACAATTACAGAAGGTTTAGCAATCCAGCCAGTACTATTTCTCTGGTAAAAATGCAAAGAACCGTTAATTGTTGGGATTCCCATTCTATTCCCGTAATCTTTAACCCCTCTAACTATCTCCTTTAATAAGCGGCGCGGATGAATACATCCTGGGGGGACATCTTCCTGCGGAAGATCATGCGGAGCAAAACAGAAAATATCTGTAGAAGCAATTACTTTTGCACCTTTCCCTGTTCCAGCAATATCGCGGAATACTCCCCCTGACCCTGTCATTGCACCTCCATAAGGTTCAATCGCACTTGGAGAGTTATGTGTCTCAACTTTACCGCAAATTGCCCATTTCCCAAAATATTTAATTACACCAGAATTGTCATGAAATACTGAAATTACACGTTTGGAATTAATGTTGTTTGTTGCATCTTTTATTCTGCTCATTAAAGAAGGTTGTTTTACCCCATTTATAATTAAATTTGCATTAAATGTTTTGTGATTGCAGTGTTCAGACCATGTTTGAGCGAGTGTTTCCAGTTCAACATCTTTTGGATCACGACCCAGTTTTTTAAAATAATCCTGAATGGTCTTCATTTCAGAAAGATTGAGCCAGAGCTTATCTTCACTTAAATTAATCAATTCTTCGTCAGACAGACTGCGAATAGGGATAATGGCTGTTGGAGACGGAGTACTTCCAAGAAGAAGTGTTTTTTCAGAGTCTGTTACACGGTGCTCTATTATTTTATTCATAAGAAGTTTATCAGTAATAATATTAATTTCATTATCAGTTGGATAACCATCAAAAATATATTTCTTCCCTGTTCCAGCCATAACTAAACCTTCGATCCCAATATCTTTAACTGCGCATAATATAGACTCTACTTCAGTATTCATAACACCAGGATTTAAAGCAATTTCTACTGTTTTTCTTTTGTCTGGTTTAATAACATGTGAATCTAATGAATATTCCTGCCATATATCTTCAACAAGAATTTTTTGTATTATGTCGTTTAGAATATTATTATCGTTTATACCTTCGAGTTTAAATATTTTAACTACTCTAAGCCCCCAGATTGAGGAAATCCCTAATGAATTTATATCATGTAAAAGATTGATTGCTTCAGAATCAAGGAAATCAAATTTTGTTGCAACTTCTATTCTATGAATAGACATACCTTTATATCCTTATCTACTTTGTAGCTTCTTCCATAAGTTCTGTCATTCTTTTTATGAAATCTGTTGATGAAGTAAGATCCCCGTCTAAAAATAATGCTCCATCATAAAGCTGATGTATACATTTTTTCAGTAATGGACTATTTTTATCAGCAATGTATATTCTCGATAAATTTCTTATTAATGGATGCGACAGATTAATTTCAAGTATTTTTTTTGAACCAAAAGTTTCTTTGTTCATCATTTTCATCATTTTTTCGATCTGTGGATCCATTGCGTTTTTTCCAACAACAAGTGTAACAGCTGAATCAACAAGTCTTTTTGATATTACAACATCTTCTATTTTTTCTTTTAAAGTTTCCTTAAATAAAGATATAAGAGATTTCGATAGATTATCATCCGGTTTCTCTATTTTATCTTCCGGCATTAAATCAATATCTGCTTTATCAATTGATTTAATAGATTTTTTATCATATTCAATTAGAGTTGGTACAATAAAAATATCAACAGGTTCCGTCAGTAATAATACTTCGATGCTATTTTTCTTAAAATATTCAAGATTAGGATTTTTTTCCAGATCATCTCTTTTTTCACCTGAAAGATAATATATCTCTTTCTGGTTTTCTCTCATGCGTGATACATAATCTTTTAATGAAACGAGTTCATCTTTTTTTAATAAAGTTGATTCAAATCTTAAAAGTTCAATTATTTTATCTCTATTTGAGTAATCACTATTTACGCCTGTTTTCATAAGAGGACCAAAGCTCTTATAGAACTGCTCATATTTTTTAGGTTCAGTATTTGCCATATCCTGCAGGTGAGCAAGAATTTTTGCGATTATAGCATTTTTGATTTTTATCATTACTGGACTTTTCTGGGTTACTTCTCGAGAAATATTTAAAGGCAAATCAATGGTATCGACAACACCTTTGGTAAATCTAAGATATTCTGGAAGAATATCTTTACAATCATCTTGAATTAGTATTTTATTTGAATAAAGATTAATGGATTTTATATCTCTAATTCTTAAAAAATCAAAAGGCGCTCTATTTGGAATAAACAGAAGAGCTTTGAAATTTACTGCTCCTTCAACAGAGATATGAAGATGAGATAGAGGATCATCAAAATCATTAGTAATAAATTTATAAAACTCATTAAGCTCATTTTCCTTGAGGTCACTGGATTTTTTATACCACAATGCACTTACTGTATTTACTTTTTCTTTTTTAAGATAGATAGGGAAATCAGCAAAGTTGGAATATTTATTTATTATCTCTTTTATTTTATATTCTTCTGCAAATTCTTTTGCAGTATCTTTTAATTTAAAGGATATTTTTGTACCTCTGTCTTTTTTTTCGATTTCTTCTATTGTATATGTTCCTTCACCTTTTGATTTCCACATATATCCTTTTGAATTTGTATCTGCATAACGTGTTTCTATAGTAACTTCATCTGTAACCATGAAAACAGAATAAAAACCAACCCCGAATTTTCCAATTAAATTTTCATCAACAGGTTTATTTTCTTCCTTTAATTTATTAACAAACTCCAGAGTCCCGGATTTTGCAACTGTACCAATGTTATTTATAATCTCTTCTTCTGTCATTCCGATACCATTATCTTCAATATAAAACGTATGTTCTTTAGAATCTATGTCGATCTTTATTAAAAGTTCTGCATCAGGATCTATAATGCTCCCGTCTGTAAGCTTCTTAAATTTTAATTTGTTTAAAGCATCAGAAGCATTTGAAATAAGTTCTCGTAAAAACACCTCCGGATGCGTATAAAGTGAATGAATAATAATATCAAGAAGTTGTTTCATTTCAGCTTTGTATTCATATTTATTCTGCGTTCCCATTCTTTATCTCCTTTTTTTTAATATTTAATTCTCTCCCACATCTTGGACATGATATAGTTTGTTTTCTAAAATCAGGCGGGGTTTTTATTTTAAGCCCGCAAATACACGTTAGAAATGTATATTTATTAATTGACATTATTAAATTACCGGTTTTTCTTATATCGTTTCCCCTGCTTCCTTCTTTTTGTTTTTCAAAAAAAGGTTCTCTTATTGATATAATATTTGTTTCCTTCAATCCTGATGCGGGTATAATTTTGCTTGAAATGCCTTTGACATCTGAAAAAGCTTCCTGATAATTCACATAATTAACTCCTATAGACATACGTCTTAGAATATTGATTCTTTCTGTAATAGGCGGATGTGTGCTTGTAAGATCTGAAAGTTTCATTCCCTTTTCTTTTAAAGGATTTACAATATACATAGGAGCTGTTACTTTATTTGCACAACTAAGATTTTCTGTGGATTGCGATATTTTTTCCAGAGCTCCTGCCAGTCCTTCAGGATATCTTGTCAGTCTCACTGCTGTTGCATCAGCAAGATATTCTCTTTTTCTTGATAATGCAAAATATAGAAGACGCGCCATAATTGGCGCCAATATTGCAAATATAATTCCAATTATTAAAAGTATACTATTTCCATTTCCTTCTCTTGATTTTGAATCATATCTTCTTGATGAACTTGCAAAAAACAAGTTTCTTAAAAAAAGTTCTGATATAAGTGTAATACTTCCAAGAAGTACTCCTGCTAATGTTACAAATTGAACATCTCTGTTCAGTATATGCGACATTTCATGAGCAACAACTCCCTGAAGCTCATCTCTGTTTAATTTTGTAAGTAATCCTGCTGTTATTGCAACACTGCTTGATTCAGGTTTTAAACCTGTTGCAAACGCATTAGGAGCTATTTCAGGAATAATATATATATCTGGCATAGCAGGTAAACCTGATGCAATTTTCATTTCTTCCACAACATTAAAAAGTTCTGGATGATCTTCATGAGTAATTTTCTTAGCTTTACTAACCGCAAGAATTATAGAATCAGCAAAAATATAGCTGATAATAGTTAAAAATAACGAAAGTATCACAGCAAGGAACATACCTATGAAACCACCGTCCGGCGGAAATAAATATACCTGTCCAATGATATATCCTGTTAAAATAAGACATATCCACAAAGCCGCATAAAGTACTGCTGATTTTCTTTTATTGGCTCGTATTAATTCCCACATTATAAGGACTCCTAACCCGAATAGGCTCTAAAGAAAGGAATATTTCAGATAAAGCAACGATCTAGCTTTAATATAGCAAAATAATCAGAAATCGTCAACAAAGATTGTATTAAAGTATAGGAATTTCAAAGTTTGACCAATAACGCCTCATAAATGAGGCAACTACATGTCATTGGTGTAGTTGCTCGATTTATCGAGCCTAATTTATTTGCCTTACTGCCTGATATGGGAAATTGACTAGTCCAATACCATAACAAATATGCTTATTTTCAAATCCTGAAATGATTCTTATTTTATTAATAAAGCTTCTTTTAATTCATTTTCATCTATTTGTATATTATTAAAATCTATTTTTAAAAATCCTGTGTCAAATAATTTAGCTGAATTAAAATTAGCATTTTTTAAATCTGTTAAACTAAAACTTGCAAACCTGAAATCTGATTCTTTAAAATCTGAATTTGAAAAATCGCAATTTTAACCACTGTCGACTGAAGTCGACAGTGGTAGTTAAAAAATGGGGTCTTGCAATATTACTTTTTTATTCCAGCTTAAATATTTTTATCAAAATTGATAAATCAACTTTTGTTAAACCTCCGTTATTTCCATCTGTTCCAACCCATAGAATATTACCATCGATACATAAAGAATTTACATTTACTCCACAAATCCCATTATCTTGGGTTAGCAATTTGCTTTAATTCATTTATAAGAATTCTAAATATATTACCTTTTTTGCTTATAAACCATATCTCATTATTATTTTTCAAGAAACCCTTCAACTTAGAAATTATTAAAGGATTAGACCAACCATTTGAACTAACATAATAAAGCCTTTCTTCCCAATTTAATGGCTTTTTATACATCGAAGTTGAAACATAAGCAGATTCTTTATCAATATTAAAAATAAATTGAATTCTTTCAAAAATTTCTGCACATGGTTTTTTAATAATTTCCAAATTTGGATTTTTAACCCAAATTACTGAACCTGTTTCAAATTGATAAGCTTCCATGGATATGGAATCATGATTTTTTAATTCAATACTCTTACCAATTAAAACACCACCTTCCCATTCATCTTTTTTCAAATAATACAAAACATCAACTACCAAGTAAACATTTTTTAATGTAACCTTTAATTAAAGCCTGATAAGGAACATTAATCTCATTAGCTTCTTCTTTAAGCCTATTTAAAAGGAATTCCGGAATTCTTATTGATATTGATCTTGCTGCTGGTTTTAAATTTGGAAAATTTACTCTCTTAAAATCGGATGATTCAA
>JACRDZ010000117.1 GCA_016212735.1 Candidatus Firestoneibacteriota bacterium
ACAGAGTAAAAAATTCTTTATATTTATTGTGTCAATATGAATTTTAATCAATTCTTCTAATACTGGTAATTTTTTGATGTCAGAAATATTTTTTATCCATTTGAAATATTCCTGGTCTATCACAAGATCAATTATCTGAGGATTATGAGTTGACTTAAATTTAGATTCTGCTTTTTCTTTTATAATTGATAATGGATTTTCCAGATACTGATTGGATACAATATCTCTTAACTCTAAGAAATCAATAGGACCGACATTGAAATATATCATTTCCATAGCATCGCTTAAATATTTTGACTTTAACAACACCTTGAGATTATGAAATGAGTATTTATAAAAAAATATATTTACAATTTCTTTATCAGGTGCGAGTTCTTTTATTAATAAAAAAAAATTAAAAAGCTCATTTGCTAACATAGATTCGTAACTATACGAATTTTCTGATTTTTTTGATAGAAGCCCATATTTATTCTCAATTTGATGAATAGCCTGTTCAATATTTTCTGCATCGATAATATGCTCTAAAGTTATCTGATCTAAAAGACGATTTTCAAGCATTCTTATACGTCCTGTTGTGAATCCATATTGCATATCATCTATATGTAATTCTTTACACGTTGCAAACAAATTTATTCTCCTAAATTTTTAATCAGCAATGTCATCACTTTTCATTTATATTCCCTCATTTTACATTTTTCATTTTACAGTACCAATTTTACAGTTTATATATATCTTCAATCTGTTCTAAATAGTATCCGGGATACATCTATTTCCAGTTCTTTTTTTAGAAGGGTGAAAATCATATCCCATGATTCATTAATTTCTAACTCACCCTTTTTTAATATAAAACCGCCTGATATTTTTTTATATTCAGGGCTCAATTTTAAAAAAATATTTTTGTGCTTTATTTCTGAATTTAAAGATAGAATAAATTCCTCATTTATTCTATCTTTATCATAAAATGAAATAAATATTATGATTTCTCCCTGTCCTAACGAAGACAAATTAGCAAATATCTTTTGTTTGAACAATGCACGATAAGCATTTTTATCCATATTAATAATTCTTTTTTTTGCTTCATTAAAAACCTCTTCAACAATATCCTGTTTCTCTTTTAATAAAATATTTTTTCTATAGAGATATGCTTCTAATCTGGCTGTTTTTTTTATATTCGAAATTTCTTCATCCGTTTTTTTCCGAATATCTTCTTTAAGCCTTTGAATTTCTGCCTGTGTATTGGTTTCAATCTCTAACAGTTTTTCATTGCAGGCTGATTCAATTTCAATAATTTTATTATCATACTCTTTTTTTATTTTTTTTATAATTTCTTTAAGAGCCATAAAATCCTTCCTATGTTCAATTAAATTCTAATACCAAACAAAACCCCAAGGATTCCAGCAAGCAATCCCAATACTGCATAAGTTTCAACCAATACAGCCATGATAACACCCTTCATAGATGCGTCAGGCTGTTTCCCTGTCATAGCAATACCGCTTGCTGCAACTTTACCCTGATAAATTGCTGAAGTACATTCAATTATAGATTGTATGGCACATATAAAAAATATTTGCATCCCTTGAGTAACAGTAATAGGATAAATATTCTGTCCGCCGATTATCCCTAATTTAATAAAAACAAGAATTCCTGTTACAAAACCATAAATTCCCTGCGTACCAGGCAGAGCTACCATAATAAGTAATTTCCCAAACATATCCGGATTTTCTGATAAAACTCCATTTGCAACATCTGCTGCTATGGCTATGCCTTTTGCAGAACCATAACCTGACACAACAATTGTTATTATTGCTCCAAGTATTGCCAAACTCAATCCATTAATAACTCCATCCATTTTTATTTATCTCCTTTCTTGTATTAGTTATCTTATTAAATAATATTTCCCTTCTTTACGGAATGGAGAAAAAGCTTTACCTCCATTATCATAAAACTTTCCAAAGAATTCCACATAATGAAGCCGACAGGTATGAACAAAAGCACCCAAGACATTAATTATCATATTAAACCCATGCAATCCTATTATTATAAGAATAGCTGCGACAAAACCTATCGGGGAACCAGCAACAAGTGATGCAATTAGATTTACAACCATAGCTACAATTCCAGTAGCAAGACCAAGAGCCAGAAGTCTGATATACGAAAGAATATCACCCAGATAACTGGATATGCCGTATAATTTATATAATCCTATCCCCACTCTGGAAAATATATTTTTTGTATCTCTTGCTCCAAATAAAATTATTGTTAAAGCACCAATTTTTGCTCCTAGAGAAAAATAAGGATATGTAACAGAAGAGATAAAATTTTTTGCAGATAACCCCATTCCTATTAAAGATCCTACAGTAAGCATCCAGCTGAATTGATCAAAAATGGCATCAATAAACTTACCTTTTTGAATATTCTGATAAGCTTTAAATCCTATACCTGTAAAAACATGGATAATTCCTATTGCGAGAGATACTGCTATAAATATATTCAGATCTTTTAAAGGATCAAAAAGCATGACAGAATTTTTTGCAATTTTTATCCATTCAAATGA
>JACRDZ010000116.1 GCA_016212735.1 Candidatus Firestoneibacteriota bacterium
AAGTTGTTCTCTATCCTGGATAGCTTCATTTACTTCATTAAATGCAGGTCTGACAGGTTCAGGCGGGTTTACATCCTGAAGCTTAATAGTAATAATTTTTATCCCTGTTTCATAAGAATCCAATATTTTCTGCAGTTCCTCTTGAGCCTCATTTGCAACTTCAACTCTGTTAGCTAATATATCATCAAAAGTCTTGTTGCCGGTAATTTTACGAATTACTGCTTCAGATATATCTCTTATAGCTTCCTCAACAAGAGCTACTTTGAAGAGATAGGTTAAAGGATCTTTTATCCGATATTGTACAATAAATTCAAGGTCTATTACATTTAAATCTCCTGTAAGCATTAATGATTCTTCGTTGTAACCTTTTCTTTCATATTCAGTACGTACACCAGCTTCTATTGTCCTGAATCCAAATTCCTGCTTATAAGCCATTTCTGTTTTTACTTTATAGACTCTATCAATACCGAAAGGTATTTTAAAATGCAGTCCGGGAGAAGAAGTTTGAACATATTTTCCCCATCTAAGAATCACACCTACTTCTTCTGGAGCAATAGTATAATATGATGAATATAAAAAAAATATTCCAAGTATAATAAAAATAATTGAAAAATATTTACTTTGAAAGTTTTTTATGAATTCTTTCATTCTATAGCTTAAACTATGAATATCAATAACATTATCTTTTGAAAAATTTCCGTTCATTTTATCTCTGTCCTTATTATTCTAATTTATTCATTTTATGTAATAATATGATTATGTCAAGAAATAAATTAAATAGTTATAAAAATATCTTGCAAAAAAGTAAAAAAAATTGTAAGATATGAAGAGATTAAGTTCTAAAAGGAGGACACTATGATAAAACTTGTTTTTATTTGTTCTCGAAAGGAAAATTTAGGGATCATAAACATTTTAAGTGAGTTAAAGGAAATACAAATATTTTGTTTTATAAAAGAAGAATGGTTAGATTATATTGAAACCCTGCCAAAATATAATAATATAGTATACGATAAATCCCTTCAAAATATTAATAAAATTAAAGACCTATCAATTATACTAAGTGATGAAGCAAAGTATAAGCTGGATATTGAATTAGAAAACGAAATCCCTTTTCTGAATGCTTTGAGTTTTAAATTCTTCCAGAATGTTCTTGAAGAAATGTATGACCGCGGAAAAGAGTTTAAAAACAATATTGAAGCACAAAAAATAATTTCAGATCTTGGACTTAAGCTGACTTCATCAAAAACATTACAGGAGATTTCTGATAACATAGTCAGTTGCGCTCTAGGCTTAACCAAAACTCCTGCTGGAAGTCTGGTACTTTATGATGATAAAGAAAATACGCTGAATTTATTAGCCACAAAAGGATTTAGCGAAGAATTTTCTAAAACAAAAACTTATCATGTTCGAAAAGGTGGAATGACTGAATATATTCTTCAACAGAATAAACCAATAGTCATTAATGATTTATCCATGCAGCCGTCATTCAATAATCCCTTAATGTTAAAGGAAAAAGTTAGCTCACTGATTGCTACTACATTAAAATGTGAAGGCAAAACAATAGGGATTCTTTATGTTGATGATTTTGTTGTAAGAGAATATATGCCGGAACAGATTGCATCTCTTTCTCTTTTAGCTATGGAAGCTGCATTTGGAATAGAAAAAATTCGTCTTCTTACACAGCTTGAAAATAAAAATATAGAACTTAAAAAAACAACAGATTATATGAAAGCTATTCTTGATAATTCTGCTGATATGATTGTTACAACTGACTCTACAACAAAAATTGTGGAATTTAATAAAGGCGGAGAACATATTCTTGGATATAAATATGAAGATGTTGTTGGCACAACTGCTGAAAGATTTTATCGCCATGCCAAAGAAAGACAAAAAATCATCGAAAAAATTCAAAAAGAAGGGGAAATTGCAAATTATGAAACAAAACTTCGGCATAAAGATGGACGATTGGTTGATATCAGTCTGAGCATCTCTCAGTTGAAAGATAAAAATGGGGAAGTAATAGGAACAGTTGGAATGAGCAAGGATATTACAAAACAGAAACATCTTGAAAAAAAACTGCGTGAGTCTAATAAAGAACTGGCCAAAAAAATAACGGAAGTCCAAAAAATAGATAAAATGAAATCTGATTTTTTATCTGTTGTTTCGCATGAACTTCGAACTCCTCTGACTTCAATTCTGGGTTTTGCCAAGATGATTCATAAGAAATTCGAGAGAGATATTGTCCCTAATCTAAACATGGAAGATTCTAAAATTTCTAACACTACAGGGAAGATTACAGATAATCTTAAGATAATTACATCAGAAGGCGAAAGACTGGCAAGACTTATAAATAATGTTCTTGATCTGGCAAAAATCGAAGCAGGAAAACTTGAATGGAAAATGGAACCGGTAAAAGTAGAGGATATTTGTCAGACAGCTATTTATGCTACCTCATCTCTGGCTGAAGAAAGGAAATTGGAATTAAAATTTATCCCTGAACAGCATTTACCAATGATAAATGTAGATAAAGACAGATTAATACAGGTTGTTACAAATATTATAAGTAATGCCATTAAATTCACAAATAGCGGTTCAGTAACCTGCACAGCTAAAAAAATAAAAGATCATATTGAGATTCGTATTCAAGATACAGGTATAGGGATTAAACCAGAACATATAAGTAAAGTTTTTGAAAAGTTCAAACAGGTTGGGGAAGGAGATACCATAAGTGACAGACCAAAAGGAACAGGGCTTGGATTAACTATATGTAAAGAGATTGTTGAAGCTCATGGAGGAAAAATCTGGGTTGAAAGTGAATATGGGAAAGGCAGTACTTTTATATTTTATTTACCAGCCATAATGGAAGCATCAAATGTAGAAGAAAAACTGGAATATATCCCGCTTGCTAGAAATATATTTATTGATAGAATCAGCAATTCACAAAAAGTACATCTTATTCTGGTTTTTGATGACGAAGCGCACATCAGGTCTCTTCTTAGACAACAGCTTGAAGATGAAGGATACAGAGTTATTGAAGCTGGTGATGGAAACGAAGCTATATTAAAAGCAAGAGAAGAAAAACCAGATTTGATCATTTGTGATATATTAATGCCCGGACTCAGTGGTTTTGATATTTTAACTGTTTTAAAAACAAATAAAGAGACGTCCAATATACCTATACTTATTCATTCTGTTTTTGAAGATAAAGAAAAAGGGTTCAGGCTTGGAGCAGATGATTATATTACTAAATCAGTAAATGCAGCAGAGAAATTAATAAAATCTGTTTCAGAACTTCTATCCGGCAAAAAATCTGCGCATAAAAAAGTCCTTCTTATTGAAGAAAATAAATCAGTATCAAAATCTGTTCAGGAAGCTTTGATTTTAAAGGGGTATGAGGTAGTTTCAGCTTATACTGGCAAAGAAGGATTAGAAAAAGCTAAAATTGAAAATCCGGATTTGATTATAATAGATGATATTATCTCCAAATCAAATAATTATGAACTTATCAAAACTCTTAAATATGTTAAAGGTTCTGAAAAATCAAGCATAATTGTTCTAACTCGTGACAAGCAAACAACGACATCTTCTTAATCTTAGTGCCTTTGTAGCAAAGTTTGTTACAGAAAGTGTTTCTAACTTGATGGAAAATATTGAAATAAAAACAAATTGTAAATCAAAAGAAGATAAAAAGATAAATTTATCACGATTACTCCATGATGAAATAGATAACATCTCCATGTTTTTAAAAAACATTTCAAACTTAACTTCATTTAATGAAGAATTATCCCTCTTTGATACTGAAAAACATCTTATAGCTTCTTCTCTTGATAAATCCACATATCAAATTGATTTAACAAAAGATTCAACTGTAAAATTTAATAATGATTGTTATGAAATTCCAAATGGTCTTATATTTAATTTATTTTTTGAAAAAGATCTTCTTGGCTATATATATTTTCAGAATGAAAAAACAGAAAAAGAGAAAATACTTATTTTGTTTCATCTGGTAAAAAATCTTTTAGATGAAATTGTAAGATTAAAAATTGAAAAAAAACAATTACTAAATGAAACTCTAAATAGCTATAGAGAAATAAATTTGTTATATAAATTCGGCGGCAATATAAGTTCTCAACTTGACCTTAATCATGTCTTAAAATCAGTAATAATCGAAAGTAAAAATATTATTAAAGCGGATACTTATGCTATATATCTTGTGGATTTAAAAGACGGGAGTATGCAGTTAAAAGCTTCATTCGGCAATATATGTAATTCCACTGAACCGACTCATCCGGATAAAGTACTTGCACATTTAATTGTTAAAACAGAAAGCAGTGAGATTGTTAATGATATAAAACAAAAACAAAAAATGAAACATTGTTCATGTAATATAAATTCATTGATGGGTATTCCATTAAAAATCAAAGATGAACTTTTTGGAGTAATAATAATTACATCTCATAGTGAAAATCAATTTCATGCACGAGATGAAAAACTGGTTTTAAGTCTTGCTACTCAAGCAGCAATTGCTATAAAGAATGCATATCTTGAGAAAACAAACTGGGAAAACAAACGGCAATTAGCTCTTACAAAATTAATAAATGAAGAAAAAGAAAAAGCATATAAAGACCTTGTTGGCAGATCATCACACATTATTAATATAAATGAAAAAATTCCAAAGGATCCAATCCCTTATATTATTAATGGTGAATATGGAGTAGGAAAAAATCTTTTGGCACGTAAAGTTCATAAAGAAAGCAGAAGAAAAGATAGTCCATTCATAACAATTGACTGCGCAGAATTTTCATCAGGGGCACCTCCATCAAGGTCTATTTTTAGTATTAAAGACATATACGATACAAAAAAATCAGAAAAAGATTTTAGCTATCTGGAGCTTGCTCAAGGGGGGACACTTTTTCTTCAAAATATTGATAGACTTCCAAAAAATTTGTGTGAAAAACTTCTGGAAATTATTTCTCCTAAAGAAGAAAGCAGTGAATTGGTTCAAATGGAAAATTTTGATGTTAGAATTGTAGCCTCAAGTTCAACTTCTTTAGATAAAAAAGTAGAGAAAGGAGAATTTGATCCAAAACTCTATGAGATATTTAATAAATATAATATTACTATTCTGCCTCTCAGAGAGAGGAAAAAAGATATTACCATATTAATAGAATATTTCATAAAAAAATTCTCTGTATCCTTAGGGAAGGATATTAAAGGTATAGATAACAAGGGATATGAGAAACTTTTATCTTATAACTATCGTATTGGAAATGTCAAAGAATTAAAGGATGTTATTGAGAGAGCCTGTATTTTAACAGAATCGGAAATAATTACCAGTGAATATATTTTTCTTGATATGCCCACGTATGCAAGTAAATTCAGTTATAATTTGTTAAATATTAAACCTTTCTATAATTTAATTAAAAAAGGTATTTTTCCAAGACCTTTGATTATAGTAAGTTCCATATTTGTATCTTTGATATTTTATTTTGCTTTTTTATCCAGAACTGCATCTGGTATAAATCTGGGAACTGTTCTGGCATGGAGTGTCTGGTGGCCGCTTTTTACTTTATCTTTCTTTTTTGTAGCACGATTATGGTGCAGTATCTGCCCTATAAACGAAACTGGAATTAAATTAAGAAAAATTAAATTTTTTAATCTTAAAGTTCCTGCTTTTATACAGAATAATACTCATTACTTTGCCACATCTGGATTTTTAATGATAATATGGGCTGAAGAATATTTCAATATGCATTTATCCGGATTCAGAACCGGAATTATTTTAGGAATTATAGTTTTGCTTGCAACAATAACGAATATTCTTTTTCCCAAAAATACATGGTGCAGATATATTTGTCCTTTAGGCTATTTTGCAGGCACAATGTCTTTAACTTCTATTTTAGAATTACGTTCAAATCCTGATATTTGCGCAAATAAATGCAAAACTCATGATTGCTTTAAAGGAAATGATAAAATTGAAGGGTGTCCAATGCTTCTGCATCTTCAATTTATTAAAAGCAATTTACTCTGTAAACTCTGCATGCGTTGTGTTCGTTTATGTCCGAATAATTCTCCTCAGCTTAATTTAAGGCTGCCTGGATGGGATATTTCCGGAAATGAACATCTGGGGCAAAATATATCTTTGCTTGTAATTTGTTTGCTGAGTGCTCCTTTTGCAATTATAATATACAATTCTAAAAGCCTATTATCAAATCATTTATCGTTTAATCAAATATACTGGATATCACCATTTATAATAGGATTAGTAATATGGATGGTAAATTATATATTTTATTGGAAAGATAAAGAAAATAATTGGGAGCATTTTGTAGATGTATTGAATTTTTATATTCCGCTTGCTCTGGCAGTTAATATGGCTCTTCAGTTGAAATTTATCCCGGTTTTTTCAAAAATAAATATATCAGGTACTATATTAAAAAAAGCTATTCAAAGTAATTTATTTTCATTGTCGCTAATTAGTCTTTCACAGGTAGCACTTCTTATTGGGGGACTTATTTTCAGTGTTTTTCTTATGACAGTACATTTTTATACAATAAAACATAAAAACAAATTATTTTCATTCTATTATTATTTTAGTCATCAGATTGTAATGTTTATTTATTGCCTTTTGTTATCAAAAAGTCTAATAAGTTAGTATTATAAAAATTAAAGAAAGGAGCAAAGAAAACATGGAAGCAAATAAAAAAATATTAATTGTTGATGATGAGCCTTATATCAGGTCTCTCCTGGAAGAGGCGCTGGAAGATTTTATTGATAAAGGAGTTAACATTCTTATTGCACCAAATGGAGAGATAGGATTAGAGCTTGCTTTGCAACATAAACCTAATTTAATTTTTCTTGATTGCATGATGCCTAAAATGAATGGGTATGATATGTGTGAAGCAATAAAGAAAACGCATAAACTGGATGATATTCATATTATTATGCTTACTGCAAAAGGACAGGAAATCGACAAACAAAAAGGATTGGAAGTTGGTGCAGATGAATATTTAACTAAACCTTTTGATCCGGACGAAGTAGTTAATAAAGCAGCAAAAATATTTGGAATTGTTTTTTAAAACACAACCCCGACATAAAGCCGAGTAGCTATTAAATTATTTGAAAATGTATATTCGCGGTCAGTTTTTCCAATATAGGAATACACATTAAATCCAAGGCTAAAGTCATTAATATCTTTATAATTAACTCCTGTTGTAGCAATATAAGAACTATCATTAAGATTACTTATAAGGTTAAATGTTAAAATCATATCGCTTATTATAAATTTATTAAAACTTGTAAATAGAGCCGCATAGTATCTTGAAAGGTTATTAGCTTCATATAAATCATTATTTAATAAATAATCCTTTTTAGTCCCTGTTTTTTGTTTTCCTGTTGAATCAAATTCACCAATGAATGTGTATATGTTTTTATCCTTAAAAATATTTTCCGTTAAACCGGTATGATTATAATAAAATTCCATATTTACTGAAATTCTGTCATTTACTTCCATAAAATCAAATTGTTTGCCGAAGTTCATGCTTGCTCTTGGTATCCATTTATCTTTTTCTTTATATTTTGATAATTCTCCATTTTCTGTTTTTATATGATTATAATTATCTCCATAGGAAAAAGCCGCTTCTCCTTTTGTATCAATTCCAAAAAATCTGCTGGAAAAATCGTATGAATATACCGGTGCAAATCCTTTTTTATTCCATCCAGAAAACGACATTTCTGTTTTCCCTAATATAAATTCATATTTCCCAGCGAAACCCAGCTCATTAGTATCAGTTGCATTTTTGGTATCAATAAAACCATAAATATTATATTTCGTACCATATGGTTTATGAAATTTAATTCCGTAAGTCCCTTCACGTAACCCTAACTTTTGAATAAAAGTCTTTTTTTCAACATTAATAACATCTGACGGATTCCACAAATAACATCTACCCCATTGGAGTACCTGTTTGCCTGTCCTGAAATAAACTGAATCTTTAATATTAAAATCAATAAATGATTCCTTAATTGAAAATAAAAAATCTGAGTCTTTATTTTTAATTTGTGAATTATTCAATATTTCCAGATTAGCAAAATATTTTGTACCTTTTTTAAGCCGTACATCAAGAAAAAAATCAGCCAGAACAGAAGATGACAGAGAATTGTCTTTTTTATCCTTATCCCGTGAGAGGGTATAGTCCGATGCTCCAATTATTTCACCTGAAAAATCAACTGTTTTTTTTTCTTCCTCTTCTTTTATTTTATTATCACTTGCAACTTTATCTTCGTTTTTATCTGTTGTGATAATTAAATCAGGATTTGAAAAAAGATCATCTTCATTAATTGGGTCTTCAGCAAAAATATAAGAATTAAAGCATATAAAAATAAAAAATATAAAAACCAATTTTTTCATTATCATAATCCAGTCCTTTATATTATTTTTTAAACATCGTATTTATTAATATTTTTAAATTATCTTTTATCTTTGGTAAATCTTTAAATTTATCATCAATTTTTTTATCCAGAAGTGTTAATTCATCAATATTGCTTCTTTGAATAGCAATTGCCCAAACTTGTATAAAATTAGAGAAATATTTAATATCTGTATCCGTTGGTTGTTCATCAAAAAAATTTAAATACTTAAAAAAACTATATGTTAAAAATTCTAACCATTTAACTTTATCTTCTGGCAGTAATCCGCTTTTCCATAAAAAATCAATAAACTCAATAAAAACCTTAATAAAACTTTCTGGAATTGAACCTGGTAAAAATAACTGATTTATAAGATGTTGTGAACGCAATGTAATTTTCGCATTATCTTCCATAACTATTTGATACAAATTATAACCATTAAATGGCAAAAAAGTATAAAACCGCTCTGCAAGGTCGCCTAAAGAAGTAGAATAAATTTTATCATCAATCCATTCTTTCGATAGGAAACTATTTAAAATAATTAAACTATTGCAGACTTTGATGTTTTCTTTTCGTTCAAAAAAATTCAAAGTATTCAAATCATCAATAATAAAAACAGCATCTTTATTTTTAGCAAGTTTTGCAGAATCTACAAGCCATTTATCCAGCATTTCATTAATATCTTTTTCATTCAATTCAGCTTTTATTTCTTCTATAATTTGAATCCCTTTTGATTTTCTTAAAAAATTCCAGAGTCTTCTTAAATCTTCCTGTTCAAATCTCAATAGTTCATTTTGTATTTTAATAAAAAGCTCTTCACTTATAAAAATATTTTTATTCAATTTCTCTAAATGACTTAGTAAGTTCATTTTGGCCAGATTAAGCAAAGACGCATAATCAAAAACAAGATTACGTGCTTTTTCCAGATTATCTGTGAGTTTATT
>JACRDZ010000122.1 GCA_016212735.1 Candidatus Firestoneibacteriota bacterium
ACGGCTGGTACTTTAAAAGTTGCTATGCAGCGCCCGAGCGACCTACGTCACCCAATATTTTTGTTTTGTCATCTCGTCTTCTTTAGTCTCTATGTCTAATTTTTCTACTTTTTGGAAATTAAATATAATCCTTCCAAAACCTTCTCCTCTTCTTTCCCCAATTCCATTTTTTTCTAATTCAAGGAGTTTGGCTTTGTCACTAGATATAAGTCCATTAATTAGAAAACATGAACCCATCTGGAAACATGTTTCAGATGGTCTTCTAAGTTTCCAAATAGAAACAAAATTTTCAGTCTCACCTGTTTTTATAAATGCTTTATTAATTTTTATATTATCTCCAAGAGTTATTTTTAGTTCATCTATTAAATCAGTTTCTTTAGTAGTTGAAAAGCCTTGTTTGTTATAAATTATTGCATCCGAAATAAGGGTCATTGATATTGGATCAATTACATTATCTATTTTAGATGTGATTTCTTCAGGGTTTTGAGAGGTAAATTCAAATTTAATTTTTCCATATTGAACGCCTCTTGAACGACCAATATAAAAAATATTTTTATTGTAAATTTATTTAGAAAATTTACGAGATCGTCATTTTTTCCAATAATTTCTCCTTCAAAAATCTGTTCGGAATCAATAGATTCTTAGTTAAAAATAACGCTTTCCTTTGAGGTTCCTTTTTCATAATCTCTTTCATGATGAAAATTGAGTAATTTTTTTACTGCCTGTTTATAAAATTTTTTATCATCTATCTTCCCAAAGCCACCAATTCCTTTAGTCTGTTCTTCACAAGATACATCTAATAATCTGTATGTGCATTAGAAGATATATTTTCCATGTGAATAAATTCACCTGCAAAAAGTCCAAGAATAGCACTCCCTTGAATATATTCCCTTGTGGCAACCATATTTTGCATCACCTGTATTACTTGCAAGAAGGATAGGTGAAATGGTTGTGATATAAAACCTTATCTTTTGCATAATCCCTCCAATTCTGATAAAAACGAAATTTCACCTTTCAATTTACATTCAACCTCTCCAAAACCTCTGTTTCTTTTTGTTCCGATATGCCGGAGGTTTAAACAGGCGAAAGACAATAACTTAATAGCATTATCATCATTTACCTTAATATCTCCTATGAAGGTTTCTCCTTTTTTTAAACACGAATTGTTCTTAGAGAATGCTCCCGTGCAATCCCCTTATCTAGAGCGGTCTGCTGACGAATCATAGTAAAGGTATCTAATATAGCATCTTTCGATATAATGTTTTTATATTCTTCTGCAAAATAACCAAGCCATTGTCTGTTTTTTTCATATTCCTCAATTGTTAAATTGCTAAATGTGAGTAGTGAGGGCTTTTCCCCTGTGCCAAAAATTTCAGAAATAGATTTAAGAGGTATATTAAAGATTTTCAACATTTCGCATACTTGTTCTGCTGATTCCCGAAGACATCCTTTAATCCTTCTTGCAGGTATATATGGAATTCCTAAATCATCGAATACAATATCTGTATCAATAATTGCACCAAATCCTTCCCCAGAACCTATAAGGGTATCTGATAGTAGTTTAATTTCAATTTTAAGATTCTTCATTTTTCACCTCTAATAAAAATGATGGATAAAATTCCATAAATTCAATCATGTCAAAATATGGAGTTATAGCAAAATCTTTGGCAATTTGCTTTTCCTGATATATAGATTCATGATAATTCTCCCCCTTTATTATAGGAAGTTTTAATCCACGTGCATTTAATTCATTCATAAAAACTTTAGTAGCTTCTTTCCCAAGAGTTAGAACCTTATGAAGTTCCTTTATCCTAGAAGTAGAAAATTTATTTTTAATATCTTTTAAATATATAGTATTAGTTATTAAAGTTTCTATTCCTCTTTCTTCTATGCTATTTATTTTATAAGGTCTAAATAGTAGGTTGCCTTGCGGCGATCTATAATGAGATTCCCTAATTTCCTCTATTGTACCTGAAAATCCACCATAAGAAATATGGAAGTCAAGCCACGAACCATTAGGATTTTCTTGTTCTTTCCTAATCTTTTTTGCATTTCCGCATAACTGCTCAGCAAGTTCATAACCGCGATAAAATGGATATTTAGTTTTTATTATTGCAACACCAGCGCAAGAAGTAATATCCAAATTATTTCCTTCTATATCTTTTTGTTTTTCAAATATTTCCATAAATACTTTTGCAAAATAAATTCCGAGTCTTCCTTCGCAAACAAAAGTAATATCATCACCGCCTAAAACTCTACCTCATTGTTCATCTGAGTGTCTTCAGGAGTTTTCCGCCATTCATCAAAAACACTGTCTTTAACGGAAGGCAATACTTTTTTAACAGAATCTTTTAAGGATTCTTCATAAATTTGCTGAATAAGATAAGATGCACCTAAATTCTCTTTAAGTTTATTACTGCCAAATACATATTTCTGAATGGAAACAGTTTCAATTAAGACCTGAAAGCATAGACGCTGTTTTTTTTTAATGAAATAATACCCAGAAGTTTCAACCGATTTGATGCAAATACATAGGCTTGTATTTTATTGCAATCTATAGCTGCATATTCAGGCATGTTCTTCCCTCATTAATTAATAAATTAATAAGTCATATAGATGATTTTAAATTAAATTTTTTATATGGGAGTATATTATCGTAATAAATAAATTATTTTATTTTTATTTATTACTCAGTGTTCTCAAATAAAAATAAGAAAGATCGTGAAATATAAGGCTTTTTTAAGTAAGATTTAATTTGAGGACACAGAGTTTTAAATTATAAATATATCTCAGTGTGCTCTGTGGTTCGTTTTTTCGATTTTGGGGAATTTCTGTTCCTTTTATGCAACATCCAAAAATGTGAATACAAGCATTATTATGCTTACTGAAATATTCGCATAGAAAACTACCGCATCAACTTTACTTAAATCTTCCTGGCTTATAAGATAATGGCCGTAGGATAGTATTATTCCTGCTATTAATACTCCAGAAAGGAAAAGAAATCCGAGATTATAAATATAATAAACAATAATAAAAATAAATACAAATATCAAATGAAATAAATGAGAAAAGAATAAAGCCTGTTTAACTCCCAGCCACTGCGGAATAGAATGCAATCCAAAATTTTTATCAAACTCAACATCAGGGCATTTATCTATAATATCAAATCCAGCAGTCCAGAAAAGCACTCCCAGTCCAACAAGAAATGCTGTAATGCTGAATTCTCCTTTTACTGCAATCCATGCGCCTATTGGAGCCATACTCTGAATAATCCCCAGAAAAAAATGCACAAACCATGTATAACGTTTTAAAAAAGAATAAATAATCAATAATATTATTACAAATGGTGAAATCACAAAACATAAAGGATTTAATTTATATGCTGAGTAAATAAATAAAGCAAGAAAGAATAGGGCAAGCACAAGAGCCGTAGTTTTAGAAAGTTCTCCGCGTGGAAGAATTCTGTCCTGTGTTCTTGGATTTTGTGCATCAATTTTCATATCAATCAGACGGTTTAAAACCATACCTCCATTTCTTGCTCCAAACATTGCAACTGCAATCCATAATATCTGATTTAAAGAAGGTAATCCACGTATAGCAAGAATAGCACCCATAAAAGCAAAAGGCATTGCAAGCAATATATATGGAAATAGAATCATTTCATAAACACTCCCAATTTTTTTATGTATTTCTTCAATTGAAATCATTCTTTTTCCCCAACATGCACTGCCATTGCTCCTCCAAGAAGATTATAATATTTCACATTCCGAAGGCCTGCTTCCTCCATTATTTTTTTCAATTCTTTTTGCGTAGGAAAAGTAATTAATGAATGAGGTAGATAATTATAAGGATCTTTTTCTCCTAAAATTATTTTCCCAAGACAAGGGACAAATTTAAAAAAATAAAAATTATATATTTCTCTGAAAACTGGTATTTCAGGATGTCCAAGATCAAGACATACTACACGTCCACCGTGTTTAACGACTCTTGTCATTTCTTTAAAAGATTTTAATATGTCAGTACTGTTTCTTACCCCGCAGCTAACTGTAATTGCATCAAATTCATTGTCAGGGAAAGGAATATTTTCTATATTTCCTATACAGAACTCAATTACATTTGCCATTTCAGTATTTTTAATCTTTTCTCTACCTTCTTCTACCATTGCCTCACAAAAATCGCAGGCTTTTACTTTTCCTTCTTTTCCAACAATTTTAGCAAGTTCTATAGCAAAATCACCTGTCCCTGTACACATATCCAGAGCATATCCGCCGTTTTTCAAATTTGTCAGTTCACCAGAAAATTTTCTCCATCTATAATGAAGACCAAAGCTCATCAAAGTATTCATTAGATCATATACAGGTGCGATTTTTGTAAAAACCTGTTGAACATAATCCCTTTTTACATCCTGTTTTTCTTTAGTATTAATTTCTTTTATAAAATCTTTATAATTATCCATTTTTCTTCCTCTTTCTTTAGATTACTCAACTTGAGTAGATTATTTATTTCCCGGGGAAATAAATAAATAATATATCCCATACCATATGAACAAAAACCGATCCATATAATCCTGCCCTGGCATAAACCAATCCCCATATTAAAGCAAGAAAAAAGTCAACAATACCTGATACAGGTCCAAGTACTGCTGTATGCAGACCGCTTAATACTGCCATGCAAACTATTGCTTTAGTTTGAACCATATATTTGTTTAATAGTTCCTGAATATAAGATCTGTAAAATATTTCCATCCCAAGAACAACAAGAAATATTCCTGCAACTGAAATAAATATATTTATTTCATTCCAGGGTTTAGTAAAAAACTGCCAGCGTCCGGGTTCAAGATCTTGTATCTTATTAAAAACTGTCAGTTTTTTAAATATTATCTCACGAAACTTAAGAACAAGATATATTAGTATCATACTTATACTTGACAATGCAACCGCAAGAATACCTGATAAGTCTTTAACATATAAATATGTAAGTCTACCATATTTATTTGCAAGGATATATCCTATAATACAAAGTATAAAAAAATATACCATATTGGTATAAGGACGAATTATATAAGGCTGGTAAAGTATATAAAAAAATATATCAACAGGTATTTGTACAAGAAGCATTATTACTAATGCACTTAGGGCTTGAAACTTATCCTCTTTATTCAAAAGAGGTGAGGGGGAATTATTTAGAGCCATATTATATAAATTTCTGTCCGTTTGTAAATTTTTATTGTTGTTTATCACGAAAGAGTATTTTAGTAATTTTACTTATTTAAGTCAAGTATATAATTTCTGTCGAAATAGAATTTTTCTTGACAAGTACTTAATAAATAAAGTAAACTATAAATTCATTTTAAAATTAAGGAGGTTATAATTTGTTTACTTCAGTTACAATAATTCATATTATTATTTCTATAATATTAGTCCTTTTAATACTATTACAAAGTACAAAGTCTGATGCAACAGCATTTTTAGGTGGAGCTGCTTCTTCAAATCTTTTTGGAGGAAAAGGGCCATTAAGTTTTATTACAAAAATAACTGCAGTATTGGTTATTTTATTTTTTCTTACATCTACTTTTCTTGCAATTTCACAGCGGTCAATAATTCAGAGAACCACATTCCCTGAAAAAGAAGCTCCAATTGAAAACAGTCCATTTGAGCCTTCAAAGCAGATACCTATAAATACTCCTCCTATAAACAATAATAATAATAATGTAAAAGCAGATTCAAAAGCAGAAGAAAAGAAAGGTCTTGCAGAAGCAGAAACTAAAACTGGAGCTATAAATAAAACAGAAAATAATGTCAATCCTGGTAATAAAGTCAAACAATAATGTAACTATTCAGATATAACTGAGACAGGCATCCATGTCTGCCATTCAGTAGAATCCCATTTAACAAGCCCTTTTGAAGTCCCTATCCATTTTTCAGAATGAGAATTGATATAAATACTTTTTATATTGGATGAAGGAATTACGATTGTTGAGTCAAATATAGTCCATATACCATCATGAAATTTCGCAAGACCTATTTCTGTGCATGCCCAAATATTTTGGTCTGGATCAATAGCAAGAGAATTTATTGGAATAATAACGGAATTATTTATTAATGAAATGCTATCTTTAAATTGCCAGATACCGGCTGAGTTATAAAGTATAGAAACACCTTTTTCAGTAGCAAGAAGCGCTCTATTGTTTGCTGAATCAATTATAATATCATAAACATTTTTACCAATTATGCCATTCCCTGTATCGTAATTTGTCCATCCTCCTGAAGTGCGAATACTAACTCCATTTGAAGTACCGCACCAGAATTCAGGATCATTATATGCAAATGAATATACAAAATTAGATTTTAATCCGGATGAAGTATCATAATTAATAAAATGCCCTGTTGAATCTAAATATGAAATCCCTTTATCTGTAGCTATCCAGAATGTATCATGAATCATTATTATATCATTAGTATTATTAGACAGTAGCCCTTGTGCAGAGTCATATTTCACCCAGCGTGAACTATCAAGTTTGTAAACACCTTTGTTTGCTGCAATCCATGGTTTTCGTGTGGAATCAAAAGCTACAGCTTTAACTTTTATTCCATCCTGGCTATATAATTGCCATCTGTTATTTTTATATGAGATAATTCCATTATCCAGACCAAACCATAAGCTGTCAGAACCGTTATATGATATTGAGTTTATACTGCCTGATCCAAAATCATTTTGCCAGAAATAACCGGTCCAGTTATTTTTATTAAACGACTTTATACCTTCCGATGTTGCAAACCAGATGTCACCCTGCGAATCACTTGAAAAGTTATTTATCTTTTTTCCTGATAGATAATTATTAATTGCAGTCTCGTAATTTATTGTGTTAAAAACTGAAACTCCGTCCCATGTGCCGATCCAGGTTGTGTCCTGTTGACTAAAAAATGAGAATACGGAGTTGTTTTTCAATCCTTTATCGATTTTATATATTTTCCATGTGTTGTTATCGAATAAAGCTGCACCAGTACGTGTTCCTGCCCATAAATGATCATTTTTATCTATATAAAGACTCTGGATATAATTATCCGGAAGTCCATTTGAAGTATTATAATTGCTCAATACTTTACTGTTTTCAATTTTTGATATACAGCATGGTGTTCCAATCCAGATAACATAAGAACTTGAAAATGCCATTGAAGTAATAAAATTAGAAGGTAGTCCTTCAGAAGTTGTAAATAATTTTAATTCATTTGATGATGTTAGTAAATATAAACCATTTTGAGTGCCAATCCACAATTGTGAAGAATTATCCCACATAAGAATATTAACATAATTAGAAGTCAGATCATTTATAGTATATGTCTTCCAGACCGTACCATCAAAATATGAAATCCCATTATCTGTTCCGCACCAGAGATTATCATTTTGATCTTTAGATATACTGTTTATCTTATTACTTACAAGTCCATTATTTTTAGTTATTAACTGCCAGTCAATGCCTGATTTTTTTAACAAACCTGCATCAGTTGCAATCCAGGTATTATTGTTTAAATCATGTACTATTGCATGAATGTTATTTATGCTCTCTATTGTATTGCGAATATCTGAATTAAGAGGATTAATCAGATTCCCGTCTTTAATTTTAAACTTACTGATCCCATAAGGAGTAAGCGCCCAGAGATTATCGTTTGTGTCTATATATAAACTATTAATTTTATTACTTATAAGCCCTGAATCTATTGTATAAGTTGTCCATGTCTTTCCATTAAAAGAGCTGATTCCATTCCGTGTACCAACCCAGATGTTATTCTGTGAATCAAGCTGAATTGCATAAATTTGATTATCAGGCAAAGATTCCGAATAAAAACTGGACCAATTATTCCCGTTGTATTTATTTAACCCATGCATTGTTCCAACCCAGATATTTCCCTGTTTATCTTCATATAATGATAATATGATATTACTTGTGATATTACTGTTATGAGTTGTATATATTGTCCATTTTTTTAAATCAAATTTATTTAAGCGTCCTTGTGTTCCTATCCATATATTGTTATTATGATCTGCAAGAATACACGTTACTTCCGAGTATGAAAGTCCGTCTTCTACAGTATAGGAAGTCCATGCAGATCCGTTGAATTTACTAACACCATTATCTGTCCCGCACCAGATATTATCGTTTTGATCAATAGTAAGAGCATAGATTTTTAGCCCTATGAGGTCAGACGAAGAAGTATATGTTTGCCATGAAGTATCATTAAATCTGCACAAACCCTTATATGTACCAAACCATTTTATACCTTTTTTATCAATAGCAATTGAATATACATAATTATCTGTTATATTATCTCTAAACATTTCCTGTATTGTGTATGATCTTGTTTCAAAAGAATCATATTTTAAGACACCATTATCTGTTCCAATCCAGTAAGATGATCCGTTTTGTTTTATAGCATAAAATTGATTCCCTTTCTGTACATAATTACCAGGATAAGATATTATTTTATTATTACTGCTTATACGTCCACATCCTGGGAATAACATAATTGCAAGGAGTATGCTAATTGTAAACAAAATATAATTCATTTTATTTTCCTATAAAAATATAAATATATGTATGAAGAATAAGGTTTGCAAAAATTCCACTAGCCACATCATCAAACAATATACCGTTTGCTCTATGCATTTTTTCAATGTTACAAATTGGATAAGGTTTTAAAATATCTATGATTCGAAATAGAATAAAACCTGCTATTATATATTGAATTTTCTCTGGTATCAAAAACATTGTTATTAAAAAACCGATAATTTCATCAATAACAATTTGCTGCGGATCTTTCTCTTTAAAAAAATCTAAAGAAAATTCTATACTGAACCATGCAATAAAAAATAAAAACAAAAGGCAAAATGAAAAAATAATATTATTAAATTCTTTTAATATAAGATAAATAATTAATCCAACCAGTGTCCCAATTGTCCCAGGAAAAAAAGGAAAATTTCCAGCCTTAAATCCTGTAGCTGTGAATATAGATAATTTTTTAAGCCATCCATTTCTTAAGAGCCTAGGCTCTAAGGAATACAAAAAAGTAGGGGACATTAATAATCCTTTAAAACATTTTTATTTTGAATAAAATAGTTTATACCTGAAACAATAGTAATTATCACAACAATTAACATTAGATAATACGGTGAATATAACAAATAATTGTAAACATATTTTCCTAATATTCCTCCTGATTGAAGTGTGTTTTCTAAAGAGTTATTAGTATTCAATATCATTGTTTTTTTGAAAAGCATAAAAGTTAAGGAAATTATTATTACAATAAGCTGAGCAGCTGTTTTATATTTTCCATGAATATCTGCTGAAATAATTTTCTGTTCATAACTTGCTAAAATTCTAAGACCCATTATAACAAATTCACGTCCAATAATAATTATCACCATCCATGCAGGAATGATAGTTTCCTGCACTAAAATAATTAATCCTGCAGTAATAAGAAGTTTATCTGCCAGAGGATCCATTGTTTTTCCAAGATTAGTAACATTTCCAGTTTCACGCGCCATTTTCCCATCATACAGATCACTGACAGCAGCAATTATAAATATTAATAGTGCAATATATTGATATATAATATTTTGTGAATCCATAAGAATCATAAAAATAAATGCACTTAATCCTCTATAAAGAGTAATGTGATTTGGAATATTCATAATAAAATATCCTTTTAGGGTCTGCGCAAGCCCTTAATTCTTAATATTAAATTTCTTTCTTAATTTTTCATTAACGAATTTTGGAACCAGCGCTTCTATATTCCCGCCATATTGAGCTACTTCTTTAACAACACTTGAACTTAGATATGAATAGATTTCATTTGGAATCATAAATACTGTTTCAATATCTTTAACCATTTTGCGATTCATTAGAGCCATTTGAAACTCATAATCAAAATCGGATATAGCTCTAACTCCTCTGATTACAGCCTGTGCGTTTTTTTTTCTTGCATAATACACAAGTAATTCATCGAATGCATCAATTGTAATATTTTCAAGATGTTCAGTAGATTTTTTTAATAAAAAAATTCTCTCCTCAATATCAAAAAGAGTATTTTTATCGGATCTTTTAATTACCGCAACAATAATCTTGTTGAATATTTTTAATCCCCGTTCAATGATATCTATATGTCCATTTGTTACAGGATCAAATGTACCAGGATAAATTGCTATTTTAGCCATATAAAAATCCTTTTATTCAAAAAATGAAAGTTTAATATTACCATAACTATTTTGTCTTTTCAAATGTAAACTGCCAATTTGATTCGGAACCTGTTCCTTTTTTTCGTGTTCCCAGATAACTATTCCATTCAGATTAAGAATTTCATAATTTGAAATTGCTTTTAATGTTTCTAATCCAAAATTATGAAAATAAGGAGGATCAAGGAATATAATATCAAATTTTTGTTTCTTTTCATATAAAATTTTTAAAGCTACAAGAGTATTTTTTAAATATACTTCCCCTTCGTTTAAACCAAGATATTCAAGATTCTCTTTAATAAGTTTAAAGTGTTTGATGTTATTTTCAATAAAAATACATAATTTTGCCCCACGACTCAAAGCTTCAATACCTATTGCTCCAGTTCCTGCAAAAAGATCAAGAATTCTTGAATCTGCAATAACAGGGTCCAGTATATTAAACAATGCTTCTCTGACTTTATCAGATGTTGGACGTATTTTATATCCATGGTCTATCTTTTTCAAATACCTGTGACGTAAATTTCCACCAATTATTCTCTGCATATCTGCTCCCGAAAAAACCTTAACTTATAAGTATTCAGCAAATTAGAGTATATCAAACTATTTTTAAATTGCGAGTGAAAAATAACAGCATTCAAATTACATAACAGAGATATAAAAATAATTTTATAATTTTTCTCTCGAGTCTCCGTGCCTCTGTGGTTAATAAATTACATTACTCTTAAAACAGGTATTTGCTAATCTTATGTAATGAGGTTTGCAAATACGGGAATGCTCCCGCACAATTTCAGAAATTTCCTAAGAAAGGAATTAACCACAGAGAGGACACAGAGTTTTTAAAATTATAAATATATCTCAGTGTACTCTGTGGTTCATTTTTTCGATTTTGGGGAATTTCCCGCACAATTTTTTGTTACTTGACAAATTTAAAGTTTTTAGTATTATTCCATGGTAATGATATAATTAAAAATATTACGGAGGGCTAGTCCTAACTGGCAAGGCAGCGGACTTGAAATCCGCCGGGTGAAAGCCCTTGGGGGTTCAAATCCCTCGCCCTCCGCCATTATTTATATTTAAAACAGGGGAAAATATGAAAATAATTCCGATGGTTGATTTAAAAATTCAATATAAAAATCATAAAAAAGAGATAGATGCAAGTATTCAAAATGTTTTAGAAAGCGGCAGATTTATATTGGGTAAAGAAGTTGAGAGTCTGGAAAAAGAAGTTGCTCGATATCTTGGAGTTAAGCATGCTGTTGGTGTATCTTCCGGTACAGATGCTCTTTTTATGGCATTAATGGCTCTTGAAATTGGCACTGGTGATGAAGTTATTACAACACCTTTCACTTTTTTTGCAACTGCTGAAAGCATATCATTAACAGGTGCAAAACCTGTATTTGTTGATATAGACCCAAAAACATACAATATTAATGTAGAAAAAATTGAGAAAGCCATAACACCGCATACAAAAGCAATTATCCCTGTTCATTTATATGGACAACCTTCTGATATGGCAAAAATCATGGATTTAAAAAATAAATATAATATTAAAATTATTGAAGATGTTGCTCAGGCATTTAGTTCAGAATATAAAGGTAAAAAAACAGGAACATTTGGAGATATGTCAGCATTAAGCTTCTTCCCTTCAAAAAATCTTGGCTGTTATGGAGATGGAGGAATGATAGTTACAGATGATGCTTCATTGGCGCAGAAACTGCGTATGATTCGTATTCATGGCGACGAATCAAGATATGTTCATGTTCGTCTTGGAATAAACGGACGTCTGGATAGTCTGCAGGCAGCTATTCTTCGTGTAAAACTGCCATATCTGGATAAAAACACAAACTTGCGTATTGAAAAAGCTAATCTATATTCAAAACTTCTTTTAAATTGCGAATTTACTTTACCTTATAAAGAAGATTTTAATAAGCATGGATATAATCAATATACAATAAGACTAAAAAATAGAGACAGCTTAAAATTTTATCTGGAAACTCAGGGAATTGAAACAGCAGTCCATTATCCAATACCGCTTCATTTGCAGAAAGTATATAAGAATCTCGGGTATAATAAAGGGGATTTCCCTGAAACTGAGAAAGCTGCTTTAGAAGTCCTTTCTCTTCCAATTTATCCGGAATTGCCTGAAGAAGATATAAACTTTGTTTGTAATAAAATATGCGATTTTATTAAAGCATAAGATTTTACTATATATTTTCAGGATAAATAAATGAAATTTCAACAAAAATGTAAAATTCTACACAATAAAAAAATAGGGACAAACTGCTATCATTTAAAAATTAGCACTCCTGAAATTGCTTTACATGCCAGACCAGGACAATTTGTACATATTCGCTGCAAGGATACTCTTACTCCTTTACTTCGCCGTCCTATGAGTATTTTTAATGCAGATAAAAATAGTATTGAAATAATCTATCATTTGATCGGACATGGTACGGATGCACTTTCAAAAAGAAAACCTGGAGAATTATTGGATATTATAGGACCGTTAGGGAATGGATTTAACTTCCCGAATTCTTCTTCTATACTTCTTGTTGGCGGAGGTATAGGACTCGTCCCTCTTTTTTATCTGGCTAAGAAATTAAGTCAGAAAAAAAAGCGTATAAAAATATTTTACGGTGCAAGATCGAAAAAAGAATTATTTCTATTAAAATATTTTCGCAGTCTGGATAACACACAAATTAAAATATCAACAGATGATGGAAGTATAGGATATAAAGGGCACATAACTGAACTGGTGGAAACTTATCTGGAATCAATAAGTAAAAAAACTGGTGATTTGTTTTCTCTACAAATTTATTCCTGCGGACCTAAGCCCATGCTTATTGCCATTAAGCAGTTAGTAAACAGGTATAAAATATCATGCGAAATTTCTCTTGAAGAATATATGGCATGCGGAGTAGGAGCATGTCTTTCATGTGTATGCAAGGTAAAGGATAATCAATATAAAAGAGTATGTCAGGACGGTCCGGTTTTTAATGCGAATGGGGTAATTTTATGATAAAAAACTTATAAAGAAGACACTTCTATGAGCAATAATTTTAAAGAAAAAGCAAATTTTATCTGGAGCGTTGCAGACCTTTTGCGGGGTGATTACAAACAATCCGAATATGGTCATGTGATTTTACCACTCACTGTTTTAAGGCGACTTGATTGCGTGTTTGAACCAACAAAAGAAATTGTTTTTGAATACCTTCCTAAAGTTAAAAGCTTATCTCCTGATGCAGCTGAAGAAGTTTTAAAACGAAAAGCAAAATTATCCTTTTATAATAAAAGTAAATTTGATTTTCAAAAACTTATGGCAGACTCGAATGATATCGCTTCTAATCTGCGCAATTACATTAATGGCTTTTCT
>JACRDZ010000123.1 GCA_016212735.1 Candidatus Firestoneibacteriota bacterium
ACTGAATTAAAATCAAGAATAAGCAAATTATTTCTTTTTAAAAATAATTTTACTTATAAGGTCTAATATCATAAAATCCTCCATTGTAATTTAAAGTAATTTATAAAGGAGAAAAAATTATGAATGAACTGATAACCGTATTTTTAGCTGCTTTCCCGCTTTCTGAACTTCGCGGTTCTATTCCATATGCTCTGGCTATGAATATGAGCCTTTCAAAAGCAGTTGTTTTATCTTTAATTGGTAATTTTATTCCTGTGATACCGTGCCTTCTGCTTCTGGACCCTATATCCAATTTTTTACGTAAGTATAAATTATGGGATGATTTTTTTATATGGCTTTTTGAACGTACTCGACGTCATAGTGATGCAGTTGAAAAATATGAAGCAATTGGTCTTGCTATATTTGTGGGAATACCTTTGCCTCTTACAGGTGCATGGAGCGGATGTGTAGCTGCATATATATTCGGTATTAAATTTTGGCGTTCATTAATAGCTATAACTGCTGGAATTATTATTGCAGCTATTATTGTAAGCCTGGTCGCTCTTGGTATATTTAATGTTGGTTTTTTAACAGGATTATTTACTAAAACAGTATCTTTTTAGGGCAAGCCCTAAGGGCTATTGCCCCTTATACAAACTCAATCCTGCATCGGTCCCAAACCATTTATAATTTGAACTATCAATAAATAACTCATTTACTTTTAAATCTACAAGGCCGTTCCCTGGATTAAAAGTACTGCTTATACTATTTCCAACAGGGTCATATTTGATAACTCCATTATTTGTCCCAATCCAGATATTATTTAGAGTATCCTTCTTCAATGAATTCACTTTAAAATCCTGTACTGCATTTATATGCTGCCATGTATTATTCTCAAATTTATCTATACCTTTATCAGTACCAATCCATATTTTACCATTATCAACTAAAATAGAATTAACAGAATCATCAGAAATATTCCCTTTTCCAGTATTATATTGTGCTACTCCATGTAAATATCCACCAGTTGTATCATAAGAAGCAAGACCTCTAGAAAAAGATCCAATCCATAATTTTCCTACAGTATCAAAGCTTAATGAAGTTATTTCATCTTGATCTTCTCTAATCCACAATCCGGTAAATTCTTCCCAGGTTGTGATATATCTATATAAACGACCGTCATCAGTCCCTGCCCATATAGCTCCAAAGGCATCTTCTGTAATAGATGTAATACTTGTTGTAATATTAGGTGTCCCTGCATCAGAATACGATTTGTTAGTTGAAGAAAATATTCCTATCCCTCCTTCAGTCCCAAGCCATACGTTATTCTGTTCGCTTATAAATATATTATAAACATAGTTAAAATAAAAACTATCATATTTATAATATGTATAATTGTTCCAATCAGTTCCCTTAAAACTATCGACTCCTCCTCCATTTCCATCAAATCCCAGCCATATATATCCTGAATTGTCTTTTGCTAATGTACTTATATTATTATATTTTAATTTATCATTCTTAATTTCCAGCAACTGTCCATATTCATCATCAATTGTAGCTTTTGCAAATCTGTTAATTCCAATACCTGTACCAGGGAAAACATATTGTTCATTAAAAGCAATTGAAGTAACGTTTTTATCACGAAATAACTGGCCTTTTGTTGAGATTGATTTTAAAATATCACCATTATAGACAGATATACCTGTTGGTGTTCCAACCCATACTTTTCCATCTATATCTATGTTTATTGAGTTTATAGAATTATTAATAAGTCCTGAACTAACATCAAAAGATAAATCAAATTGATCTATACCTTTGTTAAATCTATATACACCTTTATATTCAGTCCCAATCCAGATATTACCGCTTAAATCAACAGCAATTGCTTTAATAGAATTATCTTGTAATATACTATTTGAAGATTTATAATATTTTGATAATGTTCCAGGAGGATTCATTCTGGCAACACCTTGATCCTGTGTTCCAACCCACAGTTCATTATCATTATTGACTACAAGGCTCGTTACCTTATATCCTGTGAAGGTTTCCATGTTTTTTGCAGTTAAGTTTAATTTGTTAATTCCAGCCCATGTACCAATCCAGAGATTACCTGCTTTATCCAGAGCAAGAGATGTTATTTTATTATCAAGGAGCTGAGTAAAAGATGTGTCATATGTTTCCCAATGCGAAGAAGAATCAAAATAGAATTTACATAATCCTCCAGTAGTTCCTATCCATAAGTTTTTATTTGTACTATCATATATTAATGAAGTAACATTATTATCAATAAGTCCATCAAAAGTAGTGAATTTTGCATATGTTGTATTATATGTATTCCATCGTACCAGACCGCCTGTAGTTCCTGCCCATAAAACACTGGGATCAGAAGCTAGACAATTAATACTATTGCCATTGGTAAAAGTTTCCCAGTCTGAAGGTGTTATTTTCAAATTAATCCCTGTTGATGAATAAGCATCTTTTTTATCTTTTACAATAAGACTTATAATATGTTCATTCGGGATGAGATTATTAAGAAACAATTCTTTATGATTTCCTATTAAACCATCTTTATCAGAGTACCAGAAGAAAGCTCTGTCTTTTAATTTCCCTTCTTCCGCATCATTTCCCTCTCCAAGAAAATAAACAAGTCGCCCCTGTATTTCACTTCTGCCGGATTTTGGATAAGTTATTGAACTAACAGGCGGTTCATTATATTTTTTAATAAGAATATCAATTTTAGTTGAACCAAACATATTATCTATATCATGAACTTTTAAGGTTATGGCTGTTTTATTTGGTTCGTTTACATCTAATGTTGTTTTAATAATCCTGCCTTTACCGAAATTGCCGTCTTTATTTGATGACCAGGAATATGTTGAATCTGCAATTTCTCCATCTTCAGGGTCTTCTGCCAATCCTTCAAAGACAATAGTGTCATATTCAATAAATATTTCATCTTTAAGAGGTGATTTAATTTCAACTTTAGGAGGTTCTAAAAATTCTTTAACAGTAAAAGAAACAGAGTCATAATTGGCTGCACCCAGAGAATCTGTAGCTATAATTTTTATTATATGCTTCCCCAGACTTAGCATATTCGTTAAATTAACTATTTTACCAATCCATGTACTATCTGTATCAACGCTTGAAGTCCAGACATAAGAAGAATCCTTTTTTAATAATCCGTCTTCAGGATCAGATGCTTCGGCCTGTAAATAAATAATGTCACTTTTAGCGTAATATTTTTTTATATCGTTTCTATATTTGATGCTTACATCAGGTTTTTGATTAATAATAATACCAATTGAAGTTGAATCAGTAATATTGTTAATATTTGAAGCAGTCAGACGAATATTATGTGTACCTGGTGAAAGAGAAGAAACCACAGTAGTTCCATAACCAAAAATTCCATCTATATTTGAAGCCCACTTAAGTGAAGAATCATATAAATTTCCATATATTGTATCATATGCTTCTCCACGAAAATATATATAATCATCTTTTAAAAAAATACTGCCTGAAGCAGGAGATAAAATTCTTACAGCAGGGATGCTATCTGTAAGTTCAATATTTACTGAAGCTGAATTCCATTGATTTTTACTGTCAAGAGCTTTAAATATAACAACCTGTTCTCCATAAGATAATTTTGAATTATTTACAGGAATACTGGTGTCATTACCAAGAAAAACATTCCCTATAAACCACTCTACATTATTTCCTGAAATTATACCGTCTTCTTTATCTGTGACTCTTCCATGCCAGATATATGTTGTTGTATCACCGACAAGAAAGATCCTATCTTTTGTAGGGAAAATTATATTTACTTCCGGGATTGCATTAGATTTCTTCTTTTTTTTACCTGGCGGTGATAAGGAACAGGATAAAGCAATACCTGCTATTATGATATATATTATTATTATTTTCAATTTTATTTCCCCTTATTCCTTATTTTACTATTTCTTACAATTTCAGAACCTATGCCTTTTTGAGTAAATATTTCCAGAAGCAACGCGTGCGGCAGCCCTGCACCAATAATATGAGTCTTTTCAACTCCAGCATTTAAAGCCTCTATGCAGGCATTGACTTTTAATTCCATACCGTCTTTAGCAATGCTGTTTTGTATCAGTTTTTTTGCTTCATTTATTTCAAGAGACGGAATAAGCTTTCCCTTCTTATTCAATATACCATCAACATCTGTTAAAAGTATCAATTTTGTTGCTTTTAATGCACAGGCTACTCGAGAAGCCAGAGTATCAGCATTTATATTATATGTTTCTCCTTTTTCTCCGAATCCTATGGAGGAAATTACCGGAATGAAACCATTCTTAGGTAAAAGATTTAGCAACGTTGTGTCAATTGATTCTACTTCTCCGATAAAGCCAATATCCAGATAAGGGTTCTTTGTATTTTTTTCTTTTGATTTAACTAAAAGTTTTCGCGCTTTAATACATTTACCATCTTTCCCGCTAACTCCAACAGCATTACCGCCATACAAATTAATAAGATTTACAAGCTCCTTATTCAAACTGCCAGCAAGAACCATCTCAACAATGTCCATTGTCTCTTTATCTGTTACCCTATATCCATTGACAAAACTGGCTTTCTTACCCATAATGTCCATAATTTTTGTGATTTTTTTACCTCCGCCATGAACAAGTATAGGATTAATTCCAACTTTTTTCATAAAAATTATGTCTAAAATAATATTCTTTTTTGCTTCTTCATTTTCCATAACACTGCCGCCATATTTAACAACAAATGTTTTGCCGCTGAATTCATGAATATAGGGTAAAGATTCAACAAGAATTCCTGCTTTTTTTATTATCTCTTCCATTTTGCTCCTTTCAAGAATTTTCGGTATTGTCAAAAATTAACCACAGAGAAACCTTTAAATATTAATGAGTTAGAAGACTTTTTATGTTATCCCTCTCTGTGTCCTTACTATTACCCACAAGTCTGGGTAAATAGCATTGACAATTGGCAATTGAGCATTGAGAATTGAGCATTGAGGTTTAAATCC
>JACRDZ010000129.1 GCA_016212735.1 Candidatus Firestoneibacteriota bacterium
AGAAAAATTATTCATTATGATTTGCCAAAATCTATAGAAAATTATAGTCAGGAAATAGGCAGAGCCGGCAGGGATGGAGAAAATTCTTTATGCGAAGTACTGGCTGACAGAGGCAATGTCAATATTTTAGAAAATTTTATTTATGGTGATACTCCGGAAGAAGCGAATATTGTTAAATTATTGCAAATTATAAAAGAAAATAATTCTAAAAATTGGGAAGTAAAGATAATTAAATTATCAAACGAAATAGATATCAGGCTTCTGCCTCTTAAGACTTTGCTGGTTTATCTGGAAATGGGGAATATTATTAAACCAAAATATATTTATTTTGAGGAATATTCTTTCAAATATATAACAACTGCGGAAGATATAATTAATAGATTTGATGAAGAACGTAAAAAATTTGTACAAAATATTTTTATTAACTCGAAGACAGCTAAAATCTGGACAACTGTAAATATTACTCAAATTATGAAAACTTATAGAACAACACGTGATAGAATTATTAAAGCTCTGGAATATTTTGAAGAAAAAGGCTGGATTGAGCTTGAGGCAGCCAATAATGTTGATGTATATGAAATTATTGATAACAATTTTAATATTTCTAATATAGCAGAAAAAATATATAAAATATTTAAAGAAAAAGAAGCTCATCACATACATCGAATCCATGAAATGATAAGTTTTTTTGAAACAGAAACATGTATAAATCAGAAACTCGCGGATTATTTTGGAGAAAAGATTAATAAATCCTGTGGGCATTGTTCTTTATGCAATGGTGAAAAAACAAAAATTGAATATACAGCTAAACTTTTCCCTTTAGCTAAATATAGATTTAATGAAGTAACTTTGGATTTATTTAATACTTTAGGAAAAGAGATATCAGATGTTGCAATAACAAAATATTTGTGTGGAATAAATTCTCCTGTATTTATAAAAAATCGCTTAACTAAAAACGAAACATTTGGAATATTCGAGAATTATAGATTTCATGATGTCAAGAAATGGGTTAATGAAAAGATTATTTGAAAAAAAACCATTAATATTGCAATTTTATACTAATATTTAATTGTTCAGAATCTAATTTGAATTTAGCTTCATCAAATTTTGGCGGACCAAATTTATTTTGCGGATTATTTGATGCTCCATATCCTTCTTTAGGAATTCCAAGCCAGTTTGAATCCATATCGCCATTTGAATTCTCATCATGTAAAATTGAAACCGCATAATTACCAAAAAGGATATCTGAAAATACAACCTCTGCTTTATTATTAATAATCTTAGCTTTTATTGATTTATAAGCTTTTTTAGCTTCTTCAGGGAAACCATCTCCTGAATTATAAAGACTAACATACACATCACCTTTGTTATTTCTAAAATTAATCATATGTACTGTAATTTTACCCTTAGATTCAGAAGCGTTTAGTGAAATATTTGAAAATAATATAACAAAACATATAAATTTTTTCATAATAGGCTCTCCTTTTTCTTATTTATTCTATTTAACAATATTCCTATTAAAATAAATATGATAATATTAATTATTATTCTCGTCCCTGGATAAACAATATCTCGAATTTCATTCGATACTAATAAAACATCAAAACATGCACCTACACCCCAGAAAAAGGGATATACTAAAAGAACATTGTTCCCTATATTAAAAAAAGAAGCATAAAGTATACCTACAAAAATTAAATTAAAAAATTCAGGCTGATCACCAAAATTATGCAGGGAATAAGCTATTTACGCTAATAATATACACGTTATTATTCCAAAAGTATTAATGAAAATCCTTCTCAGAAATGAATAAAATACTATCATTTCAAATATACCTGAGAGCATGATATATCCAATAAGTAATAAAGTATTTAAATTAAATTTCAATTTTGCTCCATGATGTTCATCTATAAAAAGTAATAATAATATTATTCCTAATATAAAGTTTATTGGCAGATAAATCTGCCATTTTTCAGCAGTTAATCCGAAATCTTTAAATTTATAGTTATTATTTTGAATGTAAAAAAGACAGAAAAATATATTTCCACCAAGCATTAAGAAATCTCTTACAAATATAGTTAGAATTGTTGATTTATTTATAGTATATGATAATAAAATAGAAATAATAAAAATAACACCCATCTGGATAAATCCTATAAAAGTATCTTTTGTCGGATTCCATCTAAAAGTAAATAAAGTTTTAAAATTTATTTTAAGTTTTGTCAGATATTTGTCTATATTCATGTTAGAATATTATTATTAGAATAATTTCTTGTCAATATAATCTTGATTATTCAATTGTTAAATCGTATAATAATTAAAATAATTTCATTGATATATCCCTCCCCTATATAATTTTAAAAAGGAATATAATTTATGCTTACTGCTGGTATTGATATTGGCTCTAGATCGTCTAAAGCAGTAATTCTTCGCGATGGAAAGTTTTGTTCAAACGCTATTAGTCTTCAAACTCATCTAACAGTTTCAAATCGCGGATTACAGGTATTGGAAGAAGCTCTTTTAAAAACTTCTTATAAACAAAATGAATTAGATGCAATTGTAGTAACAGGATATGGCAGGATATCCACACCTTACGCAACAAATACAATCACAGAAATTACATGTCATGCAATGGGAGTATACAGCCTTTTATCTTCTGCACGAACTATTATAGATATTGGAGGGCAGGACAGTAAAGTTATAAAACTTAACAATTCCGGCGAAATTATTGATTTTGCAATGAATGACCGATGTGCAGCGGGTACAGGAAAATTTCTTGAAGTTACTGCAAGAGCCTTAAATCTTGAACTTGATGAATTTGGCACACTTTATATCCATGCCGGTATCCCTTTGAACGCGGACGGGAAAAGCGCCTTAGAGTATAAGGGATATAAAGGTTTGGAGGCTCTGGCAGTGATGGAAGAT
>JACRDZ010000121.1 GCA_016212735.1 Candidatus Firestoneibacteriota bacterium
AAAGCATGGAAAGCAGATCCTTCGCTTTCGCTCAGGATGACAAAAATTTAGTTGCTCGTGAAAATAGTAGATAAGTATTTGCTATTTAATGCAAATTTGTTAAAAAGCAAACTCTTAACTTAACACCTATGGGGTTGCCCCTATAGATAAGGAAGACTACACGGGACTATATGTCTATTATGCGTAGTATCGAATAATGTAAAATTTTCTCCATGAGTTTTCTTTTTTGAAAAATAAATTTGACAAAACAAAAACACAACAATATAATGCTGAAGTAAGAATATTTATTACTTCCAAGGTATATAATTATGAATAATTTAATTGTAAAATTGTATCAAATACCAAAAATAGTCTTAACGACAAAAGACATAGCTTTAATTTGGCATGAAAATAATCCAAACAATCTTAAATCAAAGATTTCCTATTATGTGAAACAAGGTACTTTAATCAAGTTAACCAGAGGGATTTTTTCTAAACATAAGGATTATAACCCTAAAGAATTAGCGACAAGTATTTATATTCCTTCCTACATCAGCTTTGAAACGGTTCTACGTGAAGCGGGTATAATTTTTCAACATTATGACACTATATTTATAGCTAGCCGTTGGTCAAAAACGATAAAATGTGATGAATACGTTTTTACTTATAGAAAAATGAAAGATGAAATTTTATATAATCCAACCGGAATTATAAATCAGGATTGTTATAGCATAGCAAACAAAGAAAGAGCATTTTTGGATACGATCTATCTCTTTCCTAATTATTTTTTTGACAATTTAGAAAATATTAAGTGGGATTTTTGTTTTGAATTTGTTAATATATATAAAAATCAACAATTAATAAAACGTTTAAATAAATATTACAAAAATTATGCTAAATAAATCAAAACATCAATTAATTATGGGACAAATTTTGAAAGACATCTATACTGATGTCACGATTTCTTCTGCTTTAGGATTTAAAGGTGGTACTTGTGTCTATTTTTTCTATGGCTTACAGCGTTTTTCAGTGGATTTGGATTTTGATTTGCTTTTAAATAATGGGAAAAATCAAAAAATTGTATTTAGAAAAATTGAGAACATTCTTGAGAAATATGGAATTATCAAAGATAAATATATAAAACGATATACAATATTTATGCTTTTATCATATGGCAATGAAGATCATAATATTAAAATAGAAATTTCTACCAGAGAGACTTCTTTCCCTATTAGAAATAATTATATACTGAAAAAGTATCTTGGAATTTCTATGCTGGTGGCAAAAAAGGATTATCTTTTCGCCAGTAAACTTGCGGCATTGACTTTGCGTAGCGAAACAGCAATGAGAGATGTTTATGATATTTATTTTTTTGCTAAAAACAGCTGGGAAATTAACGAGGAAGTTCTAATGGCATTTACCGGAAAAACCATCACAGAACATTTAGCTGATTGTATTGCTGTTGTACAAAAAATTAAAGATAATCAAATATTACAAGGTTTAGGAGAAGTGCTTAATGAAAATGAAAAGCTTTGGGTAAAGAAAAATTTAAGATCCGAAGTCCTTTTTATGCTTAATAATTATATTTCTGTAATTTAAAGGTTTCTTATGCTAAAAATATTACATTGGTGAAAATAACAAACAAAGGACATGCTTTAATAACCCTACACCTTGCAGCCTACATCCTAGACCAAAATATTTCACAGAAGTAATGTTCATCATTCTAATAAAGAACAATTGGTATATATATGAAAATAAAAATTTTATCATTTAATAAAATAGTCCTAGTACAAGTTTTTTTAATAATGTATCTATGTTGTGCAAATATTTTTGCAGATACAACTAAAAAAATTCCTATTGAGTTTGTTCCTTATACTTCTAGCCCAAATGCAGGTAATCCTGATATGGGGCTTTTTACTCTTGGTTATTTATCAGAGATAAGTGATAATAAAAATAACGTATTAGAAAAATATTCTAATAATCCATATATTGTCGGATTTGATTTATCAAGTGCAGGACATATAAACTGGACTTTTCTTGAACCCGAAGAAAATGAATTTAATTGGACTTTATTAGATGATTTTGTTAATAGTTTTAAAAAATATAAAAAAAGATATATTTTTGAAATATACACAGCTCAAGGTAGTTTTTCAAGAAATTTTAGCACTCCACATTGGCTTTTTGCAAAAGGTGCAACAAAATTATGTGCTGGCAGTGTATGGATAAGATTGGGTAATACAAATTATAGCCCTGACGTGCAACCTCTAAAATGGAGTGGTTATAAAAATGAATTCAATGTTCCATATAATAACCCAGTTGGCAATGGAACTCCTGATATTATTCAAATAAATGATTCACTTAATAATGGATTGACTAAGGTTGTTACTTATGAAGGTAGAGAAGCGCGTTCAACAGATAAAATAAATGGACAAAACTATATTTATTTTAATGTCGATTATGAATACATCAATAATCTTGATGGATTTCAAAAATATAAAAATGATACAAATGCAAAAACGGTTTTAACGATATGCTATTTTGATAATGGGACAGATACAATAACCGTTGAATATGATGATATTAACAATCAAATTAATGAATACACAAAAGCTAATATATTATATACTAATTATTATAGTTTTTATTCTACAAAAACAGTTACAGGTATTCAAAAAACAAATACTTTAAAATGGAAAACAGCAAGTTTTTATATTCTCCCTGCAAATTTAAGATTCGAAAATTCAAAAAATGGCGGCTATGACATTAGAATAACATCAACAGGTTCAGATGATGTTATTATTGATTATCTTGATATTTCTACATTTAAACCAAGAGATATGGAAGCAGATGTTGCACCTAACTGGCATGATAATACATATTTTGAATACTGGAAACGTTTTTTAAGTAAATTAAATGAACGCTATGGACAAGATACAGCATTTGATTTAATACGAATGACCGGATTCGGAAGATGGAATGAAATGACAATTGTAACTTATGGGAATAAAGATTGGGTGAATATTTTATCCGGAGTTTATGGAATCGATGCTACCAACAAGTCAGACCCGCTTAGTGAGACAAAAGATCTAAATGAGGATGTCCTTAGTATTAGCAACGGTTGGCGCTGGCCAAGGCATGAAAATATAATGAAAAAATTTATTGATTTTTATAATACTACATTTTTAAAACCTGTTGAATTAACCGTTAAAGTCCCTTTTGGTACTTATCATAGTTATACCAGTAGTCTTGTTGAATTGGTTAATTACGCTTCATTAAAATCCAATGTTATTTTTAATCAGGCTACATATAATAATGAAAAAACATTTTCAGTTGAAAAATATTGGGACACTAAAATACAAACCCATGAAGGTGCTGCCCTTGACACAAATTTAGCTTTCTATGGGACTAATGAAAATTCATGGAAATTAAGATTTAAAAATATTTATGATACGGGCTGGATTGATAGTATGAAAAAAATATTAGCCAATCATGCTAACTATTCTTATTTATATACAGGAGATACAGATATAATAAATTATGACTCTTTACTTGATAATTTAAATCCATCAGAAGAAAAAGCAATCGCTAAAGAACAGGGAACAAAAGCATTAAGATATTTAACTACACATCTGGGTTATCACATTGAATCGCTTGAACCCGATTTTCCTGATATTACTTCTTCAATAAAAAAAACAAATATAAAAACAAAGTGGTTACAAAAAGGTAATGGTAAACCATATCGAAATTACAAAATTTTTTATGCATTGGCAAATTTAAACAATAATTCGGTGATTGATTTAGGTGCTTATTATCCGGTTCTGCCGACTAATAAATGGTATAATGATTTCAAAATTGAAGATCCATGTGTTAATATTATTCCAAATAGTTCTTTTGAACAAAACTTTTCTAATTGGTCAATTTCAAGTAAAAATACTCCCCAAATAGATAAAACTATTTTTTGGGATAGTGATAATAAATCAGTACATTTTAAGAGCGATGGAGCAGCATCAAGTTATATACAAAGTAATTATATCGTGATCGAACCTAATACTCAATATAGTATAAGCGCCTGGGCAAAAGGTATAAATATTCAAAAAGGGACAAATACATGGAACCTTTTATGTTTTGCAGGTAAATTTTATGACAGTAGTTATATTGGAGTGGGATATTGTGATTTATTTTTCGATACAGGTACATTTGACTGGTCATATAAATATGCAGTGGCCACTTCACCTCCAAATGCAAAATATTTCCGTATAGATAATGCTGGAATATATGCAAATGGTAAAGGTGAAGCATGGATAGATAAATTAGTTTTCAAAAAATATGTAAGCTATTCAAAAGTCAAAAATTGGCAAGACAGCGATCCTCCATTTTACATCGAAAATACACAAGAAATCACAATCCCCTACTCCATATCTTCCAATGAATATAAATTGATTGTAGGGCTTGTCACTGATGAAGGATATCGAATAAAATTAACTAATGAGCGGGATGAAAACGGCACAATAACTCCTGATGATTTATTCGATGATATATATGGTATGGAATATTATCAAAGTGAAAAATCTATTTATGTTGATAATATTCCGCCGACTACAAGCGTTAGCCTGCCCGGTGGAGAATATAGTACAACTAAAATAGTAACATTGACGACAAATAAAACTGCTACAATATATTATACCCTTAATGGGGCAGAGCCTACTATTTCATCGAAAATTTTCACTGAACCTATTGCAATTACTAATGAAGGTATAACCATATTAAAATTTTTCGCTCAAGATTTAGTTGAGAATAAAGAAAATGTCCAGACAGCAACATATAATATTGATACTACCCCACCGGTAATTAATATCATATCGCATAAAAATAATGCAGAGGTCACATTAACTCCAATTAATGTTATTTATACTGTTGATGGGATTGAAAAAACTTCAATTCAAAATCTTGTTCTAGGAATAAACACTATAAAAATTGAAGAAAAAGATAAATTTGACAGAAGCAGTCAAGAATCAATAAAAGTTAATTTCAATCCAAAGCTTACAGCAATAGAACAAAAAATTTCTTTAAGTGAAGATACAACTATTACAATTGATTTAAAAGCTTATAATCCTTTAAAAGATAAATTATTACTTAATATTGATACTCAACCTGTTAATGGTATATTGAATGAACCTAATCAAATAAATGATACAACCGCTCAAGTTATATATACTCCAAATAAAAATTTTAATGGGAATGATTCTTTTATTTTTAAAGTAACTAATACTTTTGGAGTTACTTCATCAGCACCAATTTCAATTACAATAGTACCCAAAAATGATCAACCTGTTATTAATCTAGATACGACTTATTCGGTTAATGAAGGGGAAACTCTACAATTAACAATAAATGCAACAGATCCGGATGGAGATAATTTAAATTACTCAGTGATTAATTTACCTGTAGGCGCGACTTTTAATAATTTTGACCATATATTTTTCTGGAAACCGGAATACCATCAAGCAGGAGAATATAAAGTTACTTTTGAAGTTACAGATGGATTTCTATCAAATCAAAAAGAAATTACAATTAAAGTTTTAAATATAAATCAAAATCCGGAAGTAACAATCTCCACGGAAAAAAGTTCCGCTTTTGCGCCATTATCAGTAACATTTACAGCAAATGCATTTGATCCTGATGGAGAGATTGTAAATTATTTTTGGGATTTCAATGAAGATAATATTTTTGATACAACTCTAAATTCCAATATGATTACTCATTTTTACAATGAAAAAGGAAGCTATTATACAAAAGTGAAAGTGGTTGATAATGATGGTGCTTCTGCGGAAGATTTTTTTATCGTTAAAATCATTCAAAAAGATATGGCTAGCGCACCCAGTTCTTCTATTTCGGAATCTAAAAATAAATGTGTAATCACAAAAATATTATCAGCTATATCAATGTCAGAAATCACGAAATATATAAATAGATTCCGTGATGCTAAACTTTTAAATAGTATAATTGGGAAGAAAATAATAAATGGGTACTATGGATTACATAGCTTGAGCAATAAAAGTAAATAAATCTTGATTTTTTTTCTAATAAGCTATATCATTTTTTTTATGGTTACATTAAAAGAGGCAAAAGAAGGTTGGAGACTCACTTTTGAATAGGATGAGATTAAGGCAGAAACTAACTTTGAAAAAGCATAATATATGAAAATATCCGACCAAAATCAAAATCTATAAATTTCAGAACAAACTGTAACATTTATGATATAATAAATATTGATGAATAAATTTCATAAAGAAAGTAAAATGTTAAATCAAATCGATAAACAAAAAAAAATATCAAGTCTTCGAGATTATTTTACTAGAAATGCTGATGTCTCAATGGCTTTTATATTTGGTTCATGGGCAAAAGATCAAGAAGGTGTTGACTCAGATATAGATATAGCCGTCTATTTAGCTACTAAAACAAATATTTTGGAATGGCAAAAAACAAATTTCCCCAATATATTAGAAAAAAAAATGTGGTTGGAGCTGGAAAATATTGTGGGACAAGAAGTGGATTTGATTATACTGAATAGATCACCAGCAACAATTTCCGATAGTGCTATCAGGGGGAATCCTCTTGTAATAAAGGACCGCAATATTTATATTGATTTCCTTTTAAAAATGACTTCTGAAGCGATAGACTTCAGAGAATGGATTGATGATTATTGGAAACTTAGGGAGAAAATAAAATATGGCATTACTTCCAACTGAGAAAGAACGATTGATAAGATGAGATATATTGAAGATAGACGAATTCCTCAGACATACAAGGAAATACTCAAAGAACTTGGAGCCACAAAATATTTTGACGAAGAATTTGGCGATAATATCTCCCAGTGGGCTGGTTTAAGAAATATTCTTGCCCATGAATATATTGATATTCGTTGGGATTCAATAAAAAAATTTCTTCAATCTGCCGAACCTGTGTATAAACAATTAGTTAGTAAAATAAAATCTTCATACCTTTAATAATAAATATTTGTAACTATTCAGCACTAATTTGGAAATGCCGACGAATTGTTATTTCAGTATGCTATGGGCTTGCGACGAAATAACTGTTACATTATGCATCTCATCTTCAGGTCAGATTTTGCCACACCTCAATCGCAAAATCCTCAACGTAGCTGAGCTACGCCTGCGGTTTTGCTCAATCGGAGTGACAAAATTTGACCTAAATC
>JACRDZ010000118.1 GCA_016212735.1 Candidatus Firestoneibacteriota bacterium
CTTTTACGCCTGATCCCATATTAATGCTTGATACATTATATACAATTACCATAACTACGGATGTGAAAGATTTAAATGGTAATTCATTAGAAAAAAATTATGTTTGGACATTTAATACAGCAAAAACACTGGATTTAATTCCTCCTCAGGTTACATTAATTAGTCCTAAAATTGATGCTATTGATGTACCGGTTAATGCAAGCATCTCAGCCATATTTTCAGAGATTATTGATGGATCAACTATTATATCTGATTCTTTTAAAGTTACAACTGATACAGGATTAGCTGTTCCAGGTACAATAATACATAACGAAAATTCGATAATTTTTACATCAAATATTGATTTTAGTTATAATACAAAATATACTGTAAATATATCTACTGCGATAAAAGATTTAGCTGGTAATTCTTTGCAATCAAATCACATATGGAGTTTTACAACTGGGAATACTTCTGACAAAATACCTCCTCAAATTACATCATTTAAACCTATTAATAATGATGTGAAAGTCCAGACTAATACCAGTATAACAGTAACTTTTTCAGAACAAATTAATTTATCAACAATTACACTAAATACTTTTTATGTAACTAAAGGATCGGATAAAATTTTGGTTGCAGGAAAAGTTACAAATAATGGGAATATAGCTGCATTTATGCCGGATTCTGATTTTATATTAAATACTACGTATACTGTTTATTTAACTACAGGTATTAAAGATTTAGCGGGAAATGCATTAGAAACAAATTTTTCATGGATGTTTACAACAGGTAGTTCATTAGATATAACGCCTCCTCAAGTTACATCAATAAATCCTCATGATGAAAATATTAATATACCTGTGAATATGAGTATCTCCGTTGTATTTTCAGAAACAATTGATATTTCTACAATAACAACAAGTTCATTCTATGTTTCAAGAGGTTCTGATGAAATATTACTTGTGCCGGGTACGGTTTATTATAGCGGGACAACAGCTATGTTTACACCTGATTCGGATTTAAGATCAAATACCGAATATACTGCAACGCTTACAACTGATATTATGGATTTAGCCGGAAATCCATTGACGGCATCATATTCATGGAAATTCACAACAGGTGTTGCATCGGATAATATGTCACCACAAATTAGTTTAGTTAATCCTATGGATAATGCAATTGATGTGCTTATTAATTCAAGTGTTGCTGTATCATTTTCCGAAGAGATAGATGTATCGACAATAACAACAAAAACATTTTATATTGTTGAGGGGGCAGATATTACATCTACCAAAATAAATGGTATAGTTACATATAGCGGAACAACAGCAATCTTTACACCAAATTCGGATTTAGCTCCCAATACGGATTATATGGTTACACTCACAACTGATATAAAAGACTTATCAGGGAATGCATTGGAATATCCATATTCATGGTCATTTACCACAGGTGAAATCCCTGATAACGATCCTCCGCAGATTATATTGATTAATCCCAAAAATAATTCCATAGAAATACCAGTTAATACAAGTATCTCAGTAACTTTTTCTGAGCCAATTGATATATCAACAATAACAACAAGTACATTTATTATTGCAGGGGCAGGTCTTGCACCTGCCCAAATAAGCGGGATAGTTGCTTATAGCGGTAATACGGCAGTATTTATACCGGATTATGATTTTTCACCTATTACTAATTATACTGTTACACTTTCTAAAGATATTAAAGATATTGCAGGAAACAATCTTAAATCAGATTATGTTTGGACATTTGCAACAGGGTTAATTCCTGATATTATTCCACCGCAAATTATATTAACAAATCCTCAGGGAGATATAACAAATATTGCTGTTAATACAAGTATTACAGCTGCATTTTCTGAATCTATTGATATATCTACAATAACAAAAAATTCATTCCAAATGCAGCGGAGTACGGATAATTTACCTATTCAAGGCATGGTATCCTATAATGGCACCATAGCAACGTTCATACCTGAAAATACACTTGATGCAAATACAATGTATACGCTAACCATAACAACTGATATAAAAGATTTAGCTGGCAATGCTCAAATCACACCTTATATATGGTCATTTACAACTGGTTTAGCCCCTGATATTATACCACCTCTAATTACTTCAATTAATCCATTAAGCGATGAGATTGAAGTTATTGCAAATACTAATATTTCTGTGGTATTTTCTGAACCAATAAATAAAGCAACGATTAATTCAGTAACCTTTAAAATTATTAATGATGCAGATGGCTTGCCTGTTTCAGGTAATTTTTCATTTAATGATAATTCAATAGTATTTATTCCTGAGATGGATTTAAAACACGGTACAAAATATTTAGTAAGTTTAACTAAAGGCATAAAAGATTTATCAGATAACCCGCTTACTTCAATTTATGAATGGTCTTTTATTACTAAAAAAAATATATTTTGGAAAAAAATAGTTGCCGGAGGTACGCATAGTTTTGGGATTAAGTCTGATAGTTCTTTATGGGCTTGGGGAAATAATGAATATGGACAACTAGGAGATAGTACAAATGAAAATAGAGGTAGTCCTGTTAAAATTGGTAATGATAGTAATTGGATATCAGTTGCAGCTGGTGAAAATCATAGTTTAGGAATTAAATCTGATAATTCTTTATGGGCTTGGGGAAATAACCAAAAAAATCAGTTAGGAGACGGAACTGATATAAATAAAATTGTACCTGTTAAAATTGGTAATGATAATGATTGGGTCTCTGTCTTTGCCGGAAAATCACATAGTATAGGGATCAAATCCGATGGAACATTATGGGCATGGGGAGATAATACATTTGGACAATTAGGTGACGGGACAACTTACAATAGAATTATTCCTACTAAAATTACAAGCAATAATAATAATTGGACCCAGGTTTCATGCGGAGAATATCATAATGTAGGGGTCAAATCCGACGGAACATTATGGGCATGGGGAGACAATGGATATGGGCAAATTGGTGATGGTTCTATTAATAGTAAAAATATTCCCACAAAAATAGGTAGTGATAATAATTGGAAAGCGATTACAGCAGGCAGCCATCATAATATAGCGATAAAATCAAATGGAAATTTATTTGCCTGGGGTTACAATGCAGATGGTGAATTAGGGGACAATACCTTTGAAAATAGAAACATGCCTACTCTGATTTCAAATAATAACTGGGCATCGATTTCAGCAGGTAAATTTCATACTTTAGCTATTAAATCAGATGGAACATTATGGGCTTGCGGAGATAATAAATATTGGCAATTAGGTGATGGTACTAAAAATAATAAAAATGCTTTAAATAAAATTGGCAATGATATATGGGGTTCTATTTCAGCCGGATATAATCATAGTTTAGGCATTAAATCCGATAGTACATTATGGGCTTGGGGAGACAATAAATATATGCAATTGGGTAATGTTGCAAATATTGCTCCTGATTTAATCAATCCTTCTGATTATTGGAAAACAATTTTTTCAGGTGGTTATCATAGTATAGGGATAAAAACAGATGGAACATTATGGGCATGGGGAGATAATACATTTGGACAATTAGGTGA
>JACRDZ010000119.1 GCA_016212735.1 Candidatus Firestoneibacteriota bacterium
AGAGATTCTATAGCTTTTTCTTTTTTACCTTCCTGCATATAAAATTTACCAAGAGTTACATACGCAAGAACATAATCAGGATCTTTCTCTATAGCAGTTAAAAGATGTTCAATTGCTTTTGCTGTATTACCGCGCTCACTAACAACTAATGCAAGCTTTAAAGTGAAATCAGCTTTGTTTTTAGGCTGATATTCTTCTTTTTTAACAATAATTTCTTCTGGAATGCCCAGACTCTTTTTAAGATTAATTCGAATATCTCTTTCTGCTCCAAATTCGGGGAATCCGGCTAAAATATAATTTACACTCCCATTTTTATCCAATATAGCAGAACTTGGCAAACTTATAACTCCGATTTTACCAAAAACAGCAAGCCCTTCGTCTATTAATACAGGGAAAGTTAATTTATTTTCTGCAATAATTTTTTTAACATTTTCTAATTCTTCATTTGTAACTTTTTCATCTGTCTGCGGACAATAAACAGCAACTATTTCAAGACCGTTTGTTACCTGATACGTATCATATAATTTCTGCCAGTAAGCCAGCGCAGTAGCACCTCTTAAGCTGGGATATTTGAAAAATATCACAGCAAGAACATTTTTATTTTTAAAACTTGATGTTGAAATATTTACTCCATTCATATCCTTTAAGCTAATTTCCGGTGCTGTTTCACCAAGACCCAGGCGTTTAAATGCCTGAGCAAAAGTTGTTCCGGGTAAAATAAAAGATACAATCATACAAAAAATAAACCATACAAATAAATTTTTTTTGTTTTTCATAAAAAGTCCCCTAATATTTAGTATCAAAGAGTCTATAGTATATGAGTGCCAAAGTTATTTTAACAAATATTTACTGTGACTCTTTGTTACATTGACTCTTTGACACTCTCTATCAGTTCGCTCTTATAGATTTTTTTGATTCTCTAACTAAATCATCAGATATTTTTTCATATTTTTCAAGTGCTTTCTTATAATAATCCAGCGCATCTTTTTTTCTATCAGTTTTTAAATGAATTTCTGCAAGATTTTCGTAAGATATAGCTAAATGAAGCAATTCTTCATTAGATATTTTTTTCTGTTCTTGGTATAATCTGATTGCTTCTTGTACTTTTACAATAGCTGAATCAAAAACTTCATTTTTTAAATAAATTGTTCCCATTCCATAATATGCTTCCGCAGATTTTTGCGGTGCAAGTTCTATAATATTTTTAAACTGCAAGAGAGCATCATCTTTCATTCCCATGTCCATACATAGAAATCCGTAATTTATAAGAGTATCCGTATCAAGAGGATCAAGTTCAAGTGCTTTCTGATAATTCTGCATTGCTTTATCCGTTTTCTGAGTTTGAGTATAAAGTTTCCCTAATAATGCATATGGAAGAGGATATTTGGGATCTTTTTGAACTGCCACACTTAAATATTCTATTGCTTTATCTATATTCCCTCTCTGTAATACTGCAATTGCCAATTTATAGTTTCTACCTGCATCTAAATCGGGTTCATATTTTTTCTCGGCAACTTTTTCTTCAGGAATCCCTAAAACTCTTTTTAGATTAATCGATATATCTCTTTCTGCACCGAATGTCGGGAACCCTGCTAATATATACTTTACAACTCCATCTGTATTAACAACCATAGAACTCGGCAGACTAATTACACCATATTTTGAAAAAACATTTAATCCTTCATCCAATAATACAGGGAAGGTAATATTATTTTCTACGATCACTTTTTGTAAATCAGTCATCTCATCACCTGCTATTCCCTGCGGTGTTCTTGGGCAATATACTGAAATTACACTAAAATTATGACTATCTTTATATTTTTCAAACACTTTTTGCCAATGTGCCAGAGCTTTTGGTCCATTTAAACTTGGATGTTTCCAGAAAATAACCGCCAGAGTTTTTTTGCTCTTATAATCACCTAATGATATTTTATTCCCATTAAGATCATTAAGAGAAAAATCTATGGCGTTATTCTCTACATTCAATCTTTTAAACGCCTGCGCAAAAACAATTGGATCATAAAAACACAAAAATAAGAATATACCAAAAATTGTTAAAATCCCCTTTTTTAACATATTCCCTCCTCCTGGTGAAACCTCTTTTAATTTTTCACTTGACAATAATGTTTTTTTCTTGCAAAATTTACCTTCTTATAAAATTTTATCAGTATAAGCATATTAAAGTCAAGAAAAATCCGCCTTTTAGCGGACACTTAGTACCATACTTTTGTAACCAAGGGCTAATAATGATTGAAGTAGAACATCTTACTAAACGATATATAAATACTGTAGCAGTAGATGACATATCTTTCCGTGTAGATAAAGGGGAAATACTTGGATTTCTAGGTCCTAATGGTGCAGGAAAAACTACTACTATGAGGATTCTTACGTGTTTTATCCCTCCTACTCTAGGCAGAGCTACTGTCTCTGGTTTTGATGTCCTGACTCAATCTCTGGAAGTTCGTAAAATAATAGGGTATTTACCTGAAAATGTACCTTTATATGCTGACATGAGAGTTGAAGAATTCTTAAATTATAGAGCAGCGTTAAAAAGAGTTCCATATAAAAATAAGAAAAAAAATATTGATGAAATTATTGAACAATGCTGGATACAGGATGTACGTAAAAAAATAATTGCAAATTTATCAAAAGGATACAGACAGCGTGTAGCTCTCGCAGAATGTTTGATACATAAGCCTGAAATACTCATTCTCGATGAACCTACAGTCGGACTTGACCCAAATCAGATAAGAGAAACAAGACAGTTAATAAAAGACATGGGAAAAGATCATACTATTATTCTTTGTACTCATATTTTGCCTGAAGTAGAAATGATATGCGATAGAGTAATAATTATAAATGATGGTAAAATAGTTGCAATGGATACACCTAAAAATCTTACCCGTAAATTAGCAGGCGAAAAAATTTTAAATCTGGAATTTAAAAATGTTCCAGTGAATGTAAAACCTATATTAGAAAAAGTACCTGGTGTAGAAAAAGTTATTATTGAAAAATCAGGATTGATAAAAATAGAAGCATCTGAAAATATTGATATAAGAGAAATGATTTTTAAGGAAATAGTTAAAAATAACTGGACATTACTTGAAATGCGAACAGAAAAAGCTTCTTTAGAAGATATATTTTTTAAGATTACGATTGAAGATACTTTAAATAAGGATATATAATGCGGAATTTATATACTTTAACAAAACGCGAATTCGGTTCCTATTGGTGGTCTCCTATTGCATATGTGGTTATAGCGGTTTTTTTAGTCATACAGGGATATACCTTCTGGCTTCTAATGAATTCCCTGAATAGTGCACATGGAACAGTTACAACTGATGCAGTTATGGAATTTTTTTTTGGCGATATATTTTTCTGGTTCTGTCTATTGCTTATTACTCCGCTTATTACCATGAGATTAATATCAGATGAAATAAAAAGCGGTACCTTTGAATTATTAATGACTGCACCTGTTACAGATTCTGAAGTTGTTCTTTCAAAATTTTTTGGAGCTTATATATTCTATCTTGTTCTCTGGATTCCAACTTTGAGTTTTGCAGGAATTCTTAAATATTATATAAATCCCGGTTTTGGCCCTATATGGGCATCTTATCTGGGAACAGCTTTATTAGGAGCAGTATTAATTTCCATTGGAACTTTTACTTCTGCGCTTACAAAAAATCAGATTATTGCAGCTATTTTATCTTTTTTTATTATACTCGCTTTTTTTTCAATTGGATTTCTTAATTCTTTTATTTCTGACCAGACCTCACGAGATATAATTTCATATATCAGTATTCTTGATCATTACATGGATTTCTCACGCGGTATTGTTGATACAAGACATATAATTTATTATTTGAGCTTTACTTCAATAATGCTTTTTTTTACAGTTAAAGCAATCGAATCAAGAAAATGGCGTTATAGAAGCTAATACTACAACACTCTGTGCCTCTGTGTCTGTGGTTAAAATAAAGTTCGTTGTAGTGCTAGAATGGTCTTGTTCCATGCTCTTGTGTGAAAAATGAATTTAAAAGAAATTTGCAATGAAAGGATTTTATTATAATGCAGCAGAAATGGCTGAAATTTGGAGTTAAAA
>JACRDZ010000120.1 GCA_016212735.1 Candidatus Firestoneibacteriota bacterium
CTTTTTTCTTACCAGCATGTTCAGCTAAAATTTTTTCAGTAATAGTCATTCCCATAATTTTTCCCTTTTCAGTTTATTTAAAGCATTTATATAAGCCCTAGCACTTGCCACAATAATATCGGTGTCCACTCCACGTCCAAAAACAGTGCGATTATTTTCTTCAAGTTCAACTGTCACATCCCCCTGGGCATCGGTTCCACCTGTTATTGCTTTAACTATATAAGCCTGAAGTTTGCTTTTTGTTCCGGTAATTTTAGCAATTGCATGATAAACTGCATCAACAGGACCATCTCCTTTACCTTCAAAAGATATGTTTTTTCCATCCACATCCAGTGTAACTTTTGCAGTTGGTTTTCCTTTTGTACCGCAGCTTACTTCTAAAGAGATAAGTTTATAAGTTTCAGTGATAGTTTTTACCCCTTCGATAATATTTATTATGCTTAATAAATCTTCATCAAAAATTTCTTTTTTCTTATCAGCCAATTCTTTGAAATTATTAAAAAATTTTTCAAGTTCTTCTTCCTTTAACTCATAACCAAGTTCATTTAAACGCGTTTTCAAAGCATGTCTGCCTGAATGCTTTCCAAGTACAAGACGATTGCGGTCAAGTCCAATTGTCTCTGCACTCATTATTTCGTAAGTAGTACGTTCTTTTAAAATTCCATCTTGATGTATACCTGCTTCATGCGCAAAAGCATTAGCCCCGACAATAGCTTTGTTCGGTTGAACAATAATACCTGTTAAATTGCTTACCATCCTGCTCGTATGGTAAATTTCATCAACTTTAATTCCAATTTCAAGGTTATAATAATTTTTTCTTGTTTCCAGAATCATCGCTATTTCTTCAAGAGATGCATTTCCTGCTCGTTCTCCAAGTCCATTAATTGTGCATTCTACTTGCCTTGCTCCATTTTTGACAGCAGAAATAGAATTCGCTACTGCAAGACCAAGATCATTATGACAATGAACACTTAGAACTACCTGATCAATGTCCTTTACTTTTTGTTTTATATTGTAAATAATTTCACCAAATTCGTCAGGTGTAATATATCCAACTGTATCAGGAATATTTATTGTGGTTGCACCAGCTGAAATTGCAGTTTTAATCACTTCATGCAGAAAATAAGGATCGCTTCTACTTGCATCTTCAGCAGAAAATTCAACATCATTTAAAAAATTTTTAGCATATATAACAGCCTCATATGCAGCTTTCAAAACTTCATCTCGACTCATTTTTAATTTATGTTTAAGATGGATATCACTTGTTGCAATAAAAGTATGTATTCTGGGTTTTTCAGCCTCTTGAAGAGCTTCCCATGCTCGATCTATATCTTTCTGCGTTGCACGCGCAAGGCCGCATATTACTGGTCCTTTTATTTCCCTGGCAATTAATTTTACAGCTTCAAAATCACCAGGTGAAGCAATAGGAAACCCTGCTTCAATAATATCAACTTTTAACTTAGCCAACTGCCGGGCAATCTTCAATTTTTCTTCGATATTCAAACTTGCTCCAGGAGACTGTTCGCCATCTCTTAAAGTAGTATCAAAAAAGATAACTTTTTCCGACATATTAAATTCTCCTAAAAAAAATCCCGTCACTGGCAACAGCCATGGACGGGATTAACTTTCCCGTATTATTTTTGCATAATATAGCACCTATCCGTATATGCTTTTAAACTTGAACAAGTAGGCTTAAATATTATTCTAACAAAAAAAAACTCAAAATCAAGAAAAATAATCATTAATCTTGAATTATAAATCATTTTACTATTCACTATTAACGATTAATGATGAAGTTTAAATTTACCAATTTTCGGGTTTAAGCAGGCTGGTATCAAAAAGTTTTAAAGTTTGTAAAATAGCTTTTTTTACAACTTTATCTTCGAGAGAGGTTTTCTTATTAATTTCCTTTAATACTGGAATAGCTCCTCTGCTTCTCGTGACACCAAGTGCCCACACAGCATAAATTCTAATTTTGGGATCATTATCATAAGCTAATTTTTCCAGTTCGGTTATTATTGCTGGCCCCATATTTCCCAATGCCCATGCACTTGATATCCTGATTTCTTCCGTTTCATTTTTATCACGCATAATACTTATAAGCCTGGGAATAGCTTGTTTTTCTCTTAATTTTCCTAATACCAATATTGAATCTTTCTTAATTAAAGGATTACTCTCTGTAGAAAGTTGTAAAATCCACTGTTCTACTCTTTTACCGCGTACTTCTTCAATATCTTTTGACTGTTTTGCCACAATATAAGTTTCATCAAGCATGGAATAGTCAATATCCATAGTTTTTATTTTAGTAGTATCTTTTTCGGCTTTTAATTCTTCCTGAGTAAAAATTCTCATTCCTTCAAGTCCTTCTTCTTCATCTTCACTAAAAACCATTGTATTTCCAATAAAAATACTAATAATAAAAAAAAGTATAATCAATAAATTTTTTTTCATAAATTTATCCTTTTACATATTTTAATATAATAAACTTTGTACTTTATTATGTCAAGTTGTGTTTGACCAAAACTGCAATTCAGACAGTAGAAAAGGGGAACCCGATACATCATATGTAGTGGGCGAATTACCATTCGCTTTGTTTAAGCTGGATAGTAATCCAGCCGCTACACAAGTATTTCTTAACTTTACTGTCTGAATTGCAGTCAAATATATAAAAAAACTGAGAGTTTTAAATGAGTATTTTAGATAATATTTTAGAAATTAATGACAGGATTGCGAAAGCGGCTCTCCGTGCAGAGAAAAATTTTAAAGATATTACTTTAGTCGCAGTAACAAAAACAGTTGACATACAGGATATTTTTACTGCAATAAATTGTGGAATAAAAATAACTGGAGAAAACCGCATTCAGGAAGCGAAAAATAAATATGAATTTGTGAAGGATAAAGTAAAGCTGCATTTTATTGGACATCTGCAAAAAAATAAGGTTAGAGAAGCTGTGAAAATGTTTGATATGATTCAATCTGTGGACAGCTTATCATTGGCTCAAGAATTATCTAAAGAATGTGAAAAACAAAATAAAATTTTAGATATTCTTATTGAAGTGAAAACATCTTCTGAACCTGCTAAATTTGGGATGAATCCTGATGAAGTAAAAGAGAATTTGAAAGAGATAATAAAACTACCTGAATTGAGATTAAAGGGTTTAATGACAATAGCTGATTTTTCAGAAGATTTAAATCGTGTTAGAAGCTGTTTTACACGTTTACGCAAAATAAAAGAAGAATTAAGATATCCCGAATTAATTTATCTATCCATGGGAATGACCAATGATTTTGAAATTGCTATAGAAGAGGGATCCAATATGGTACGTATAGGTTCGGGAATTTTTAAAGATTTACATTTAAAATGTTAAAACCAGTATGAACCAGAAAATCCTAATGCATAACTGGCAAACTTTAAATCCACTATTTCCATTTTTCCTGTATCCAGATTAGGAGTAGTCATATTCCCTTTCCCAAATCCATATTTAAAATTAAACATCAGTGTTGAATTTTCAGAAATTAAACCACTGCTGAGAGTTATCCCATAATTATCAAGATGTGATTGCTTTTCCTGCAGATTTATATTAACTTTGGGGGATAAAGATTTGTTTGAAAAAAAACCAAAACGTAATGGAATATTTTCAGAAATCATATATTCTCCGCCTAAATTATAATTTATAACGCTATTTTTTCTTATTCTTTTACTTTCTTTTACATAAACATAAGCATCTTTTTGGGCAACCTGTGTAAAATAATCTATATCATATGCTATTGGAAAATAATAATGCATATCATAGCCAAATAAAAATTTTGGAGTAACATGATAAGATAAACCCAAAGTTGTTCCTGGCGGCATACGAAATTTATCTTTAACTTCTTCATCTAAAGGTTCTGAAGTTTTAAAAGTAGTAGTGTTCTTAACCTTAATTTTAGTATATTTAAATTATAAATCTTTATAATTAATATTATTTGTTATAAAATAAAAGATTATAAATAAAAAA
>JACRDZ010000124.1 GCA_016212735.1 Candidatus Firestoneibacteriota bacterium
GTTCACCAAAAATAAACAAATGCGAGATAAAAGAAAGCAGGACAAATGGAATAAAGATATATGGAAATAGTAATCCATTAATAACAAATAATGTAATTAACAGCAATGATAGATATGCGATAAAAGCTGAAATTAATAATATAAGTCAAATAAATAATAATAACATTAATAATAATAAAAAAATTGGGATTGAGCTTGAAGGTGGAATAGTATCAAAAGATATAATTTTAAAGAAGGAACATATTAGATATGATGTTATCTCCCCAATATTTGTTTATAATTATGGTAATACAACTATTATTCCTACATTAACAATAGAACCTGGAGTAGAAGTGAGGTTTAGCAACAATTTTGGATTGCGGATTGGATTTGTGAGAAACGAGGACAAAGGTATATTGCGAGCTATCGGCACAGAAACAGATAAAATAATTTTTACAGCAAACACAGATACTCCGATAAGAGGGTCATGGGAAAATATCTACCTGGATAATGGAGCAGTTGATTATGATAGTACCACAGGAAAGGGTACAATACTGGAAAATTGTATAATTGAATATGGAGGAAATGTATATCGTACAGTTGTAGGGAATATTTATATTGATAATAATTCACCAAAAATAAGCAAATGCGAGATAAGAGAAAGTCGTGGTGATGGGATAAAGATATATAGTGCTAATTCACCAATACTTACAAATAATAGTATACACAATAACGATAATTATGGGATAAATTCAAGTGCTTCTTCTCTCTTAATATTAAATACAGTTATTGCAAACAATAGTCAAGGGGGGATTTATTTAAATTATTCTCCATTAAAAATAAATTATAGTTATATTTATGATAACCCAAATTATGGGATTAATAATGTTTCACAATATTTAATTGATGCTAAATATAATTGGTGGGGAGATATAAGCGGTCCGTTAGATGATAATGATAATAGAAGAACAGGTAGCTTGTATAATCCAAAAGGTAAAGGGAATAAGGTGACGAATAATGTGGATTATAGCCTGTGGCAAAAGCCAGTAGAAAGAGAAAGAGATGAGATGGTTATGGAGAGAGAATAACAACTGGTGGTTATATGATTATAAATAAAACAATTTATAAATTTTTAGCTTATTTATCCTTATATATTGTCTATTGTATATTATTTACAGTTAAATTAATTGCTTGTGAATGCGAGAAGCATGTGAAAAAGCAGCGGTCATCTGAAAGCTTACAGCTTGAAGCTGATAGCTCAAAGCCAAAAGCTTACAAAGCTTACAGCGATAAGCTTAAAGCTAATAAAGATCCGCAAGTGCTTTATCCGGAAGAATATAAAAATATTAAATTTATTGGTGCTGAAAAATGTAAATTTTGTCATTCAGTCGAATATCGCAAATGGCAAAAAACAAGACATGCAAAAGCGTATGAGGAAATAGTGAATGAGTGGAACAGTAGATGGGTAAAGGGGTTTGACTCATCAACTCATACACCCATTCACTCATCCACTGTTTTATCAGACTGCGAGCCATGTCATACAACTGGATATGGATATAGATACGGATTTATTGATAAACAAGTTTCGAGTAATTTAATCGGGGTGCAATGTGAAGTGTGTCATGGTGCTGGTGGAGAGCATAGCAAAAATCCAAAGCAGGTGAAAATGAGTTATGGGAAAAAACCGATATTAGAAAAATTATGCAGAAGTTGTCATAAACAGGACGTGAGCAAGGGATTTGAGGTTGGTAAATATATCGAGGAAATAAGATGCAACAGATAAAATTTTTTATATTCAGTATTTGCATAATAATTTTATTCAATACTACATTAATTAAAGCTACAGAGCAAAAAGAAATAATAGAATATCCATATTACACATTTGACCTTTACTGCAAAATCTATGAATTTCATCCTGAATATATAAAAATTATAGATTATGCAGAGATAAGTACTTATGGGAAAAAATTTAGTTTATCCAAATTTAATTTTTCCGAATCAGGAGCATTATGGGATGAGAAGGATTTATATGAAATTGAGTATAGTAAAAATATAGGTAGTTTTGATAGTACAGTAGATAAATATGAATATGAATATGAATATAAATATATAGATTTTGAGGTGCATTTTAAAGAAGCATTAAAAGGTGGTAAAAAATATTCATTTTGGATAAGCTATAAAACGAAGAGATTACCGCATTTACATACCAAAGAAAACATATCTCGTAATATAGAATTACATTTTGGATTAAATACTGGTCCAGCAGAAGATACACCACGAAAGTATCGTATTTTAACCATCCCTTCTGATTCTGAGAATCAATCGGCATTCAATTATTTACCAACAAAGCAAATAGAGAAAGGTAACTGGAAATTGTTTATATATGATTTAAGTGAAATAAAACAAAGAGTAAGTATGCATATAAGGTTTAGGATGGGAGAAGAGAAAGAGAGATTAAGGATTGAAGAAATAATAAAAGAATTATAAGATTTAAATAGGAGATGAAAACATGAACAAGATAAAAAGAATAAAATTAATTATATTAATAATAAATTTAATAGGTGTGTTTACAAGTCGGGTTAGTTATGCAAAAGTGTATGGAAGTATATCAGGTAGAGTGTATTTGGAACAAACAGGACAAGGGGTAGAAGGATGTATTATAGAAGCATTTGCAGGATTAAATTTGGAGTCTGTTACCGAAAAAAATTTCTATGAACTAGTTGATTCTGGAGAGA